>DASPSK010000069.1:0-7582 GCA_035623975.1 Acidimicrobiales bacterium
GCGCCGAACTGAGCGCCGAGCGCGAGCGGAGGGGGGTCCGTGTGGGCGCGCGACTTCCCAGAAATCACCGGCAGGAGCACGCAGGCTACTCGGCGCTCTCCTCGCCTCAAGGTTGGCGGGTCAGGCCGGCCCTCGCCTCGGGCCCCAAGCCGACGGCCGACCGCCAGGCAAGGCGTCCCGGTGCCGCGCAGCCGCGGTTGGGCGGTCGAAGAACGGTCAGGGTCGTGACCGGACCCGCGCAGGTCCGAAACAGTTCAGCGCTTAGCGGATGTGCACGCCCGACACAGCTCGCGCCACGATGAGGCGCTGGATCTCCGAGGTCCCTTCGAAGATCGTGTAGATCTTCGAGTCCCTGTGCCAGCGCTCGACTGGGTAGTCGCGCACGTACCCGTAGCCACCGAGGATCTGAATGGCCTGCTCTGTCACCCAGACGGCCGTCTCGCCGGCGAACAGTTTCGACATCGAGCCCTCGCCGGCGGTGTAGGCCTTGCCGCTGGCGCCCATCCACGCCGCCCGCTGGTACAGCAGCCGGGCGGCATCGATCCGCGTGCGCATGTCGGCCAGCTTGAAGGCGATCGCCTGGTGCTCGATGATCGGCTTGCCGAACGTCGAGCGCCCCTTGGCGTAGTCGAGGGCGTACTCGTAGGCAGCTCGGGCGATGCCGACCGCCTGGGCGGCCACGCTGGGACGAGTTGCCTCGAACGTCGCCATGGCCGCCTGCGTCTTGGCGCTCGCGCCCTGGCGGACGCGGGCCAACCGCTCGTCGAGCTTCTCCTTGCCCCCGAGGAGGCACGCCCCGGGCACCTTCACGTCCCGGAGGATGACCTCGGCTGTGTGCGAGGCGCGGATGCCCATCTTCTTGAACTTCTGCCCCATCTCGAGGCCGGGCGTCCTCGGCGGAACGATGAAGCTCGCCTGGCCCCTCGAGCCGAGGGCAGGATCGACACTGGCAACGACGACGTGCACATCGGCGATGCCCCCGTTCGTGATCCAGGTCTTCGTGCCGTTCAATGTCCAGGTGTCGGACGCCTCGTCATAGACGGCCCTTGTCCGGAGCTGGCTGACGTCCGAGCCGGCATCAGGCTCCGACACGCAGAACGCCGCCAGCCGCAAGTCGCCAGGGCTACCGAAGCACTGGGGCGCCCACTCACCGATCTGCTCGGGCGTGCCGTTCGAAACGAGGCCGGCGAGACCGAGCGTCGAACCGAAGATGGCCAGAGCGATGCCGGCATCACCCCAGGACAGCTCCTCGTTCACGGCCGGCAGCAACTGACCGGTCTCGTCCGCGAAGCAGTTCGCCACGAAGTCGAAGGAGTAGAGACCGACCTTGGCGGCTTCCTCGATTATCGGCCAAGGCGTCTCCTCCCGCTCGTCCCACTCGTGAGCTTCGGGGCGCACCACGTTCTCGGCGAATTCGTGCACCCATTTGATCACCTGGAGCTGATCTTCGTTCAGCTCGAGTGAGAAGTCGCCCATCGCTCGCACCTCGTCTCCCCGCACGGCACCGAAGCCCGTGACATCGCAACGCCGGATCCCGCACGCAGGCTGTTGCGTCCTTCTGACCGAACGGTAACCTACGCTAGCGATAGTTTAGCAAGGGCAGGGATGGGGGCGTCGGCGCACCAGGAACGCGGACGGCCGGCCCGCGATGGGAGCAACGAAGACGCCCCGGCCCGCGACCGGTGCAAGGGCGGACCGACCAGGGCTACACAGGCGCGAACACCGAGCCCACGGGCGAGCCGGACAAGGCCCCGCGCCCAGCCACGCGACCGGACAGGCGAAGGGACGACGCCGGACGAGCTGGCGCTGAGAGGTGGTGGCGGAGTCCTACAGCGAGCGAACGTTCGCCGCCTGGAGGCCCTTCTGGCCCTCCTGGACGTCGAACTCGACCTCCTGTCCCTCGGTGAGGGTGCGGTACCCCTGCATCTGGATCGATGAATGATGAACGAAGACGTCAGCTCCGTCCGCCTGCGAGATGAAGCCGTAGCCCTTCTCCGCGTTGAACCACTTCACTACTCCGGTCGCCACGGTGGCGATCCCCCTTGCTCAGTGAACACTGCCATTGCCGAGCAGCCGGCCGGCGACGCCGACAAACCCGAGCCCGGAAGTCTCCCGGCAAGGCCGGACGCTTCCATCCCGGAGCTCATCGACACCAGGGCCAATTGCTCGCCTCGGAGGCTAGCAGAGGTTGCATGCCACCTCACAAGAGATCTTCGCTCTAACCTGCTGGCCATGGATCAGGTGGTGCGTGTTGCCGTCGTCATCCCCTGCCGGGACGAGCAGGCCACGGTGGCCGAAGTGGTCGAGGGCTTCGCCGCCGCCTTGCCGCGGGCCACCGTCTACGTGTACGACAACGGGTCGGTCGACGGCACCACGGCGGCTGCGGAGGCCGCCGGAGCCGTCGTACGCAAAGTCTCGCGCCCTGGTAAGGGCAACGTCGTCCGGCGAATGTTCGCCGACGTCGAAGCGGACTGCTACATCCTCGTCGACGGCGACGGCACCTATGACCCCGCCATCGCCCCTGAGATGGTCAGGCTCGTCGCCGCGGGTTACGACCTCGTCAACGTCGCCCGCGTGCCTGCCGGCGATGGCGTCTTCCGCCGCGGCCATCACCTTGGCAACAAGCTGCTCGGGGGTCTGCTCGGCAAGCTCTTTGGCCGGCACATGGGCGACGTGCTCTCTGGCTACAAAGCCTGCTCGCGGCGGCTGGTGAAGTCGTTCCCGATTCTGTCGGGGGGTTTCGAGCTCGAGACCGAACTGATGGTGCACGCCCTCGAGCTCAACGTCAGCGCCGTCGAGATCGAGGGCCGCTACACCGAGCGGCCACCCGGCTCTGCGAGCAAGCTCGACACCTGGCACGATGGCGTGCGCATCCTCCGGGCCATCTTGGGCCTGGCGCGCCAGTCGAGGCCCCTGGCGTTCTTCGGCCTGCAAGCGGCCATCCTCTCCCTCCTCGGCGTCGCACTCGGCATCCCGCTGCTCGTCACGTTCCTGCACACCCACCAAGTGCCGAGGCTGCCGACGGCCGTGATCGTCGCCGCGCTCGAGATCCTCGCCGCCCTCTCCCTCACCGCCGGGCTCATCCTCGACACCGTCACGCGGGGACGGCGGGAGCAACGACTCCTTGCCTTTCTCGCCATGCCGGGCCCCCTCGTTGCCGCCGGGGGGGAGGCCGAGATCGGGCCCGAGGCGGCGAACCGGCCGGCGCCCATCGCCCCGGTCGCACGGCGGATCGTAACGGAGCCGTTCGTGCGCGAGCGACGAGCCCGCTAGGGCACCGTCGAAGCCGCGGCGGAGGTGCCGCCGGCCCCGGGGCGGATCCTCAGCGATAGACCCGCGTCCCCCCCGGGGTGTCCTCGACCCGGTAGCCGCCGGCGACGATCTCGTCGCGGAGCCGATCGGCCGCCGCCCAGTCACGCCCAGCCCGGGCGGCGTCACGCCGACGCGCCAGTTCGAGGATGTCGGCAGGCACGCTGGCGATGCCGACGGCCACGAGCCCGATGGCTTCGAAACCTCGAAGCGACGCCCGCGCGAGCGCCGCCCCCGCCGGGCTGTCACCCCGGTCAAAGGCAGAGTTGGCCGCCGTCACGCCTGCGAAGAGGACGCCGATCGCCTGCGGCGTCGCCAAGTCGTCGTCCATGTGGGCACGGAAGTCCCCCCAGAGGGCGTCGCCCGCGCCTTCGGCAGGCGCGACGCCACCCACCTCCTCGAGGCGCCTCGCAAGGGCGTCGAGGCGGCGGAGGGCTTCCTCGGCCGCCTCCAGGTTGCCGCTGTGGAGCTCGAGGGGAGCACGGTAGTGCGACTGGGCGATGACGAGCCGGTAGGCGCGGGGGTCGTGCTCGGTCACGAGCGAGGCGAGATCGACGACGTTGCCGAGCGACTTCGCCATCTTCTCGCCCGATTGGGTGAGCATGCCGTTGTGCATCCACTGGCGGGCGTACGGGCGGCCGAGCGCCACCGCCTGGGCTCGCTCGTTCTCGTTGTGAGGGAACTTCAGGTCCTCCCCGGCCCCATGCAGCGAGAAACCCTCCCCCAGCAACGCCAGCGCCATGACCACGCACTCGGTATGCCAACCGGGTCGGCCGGGACCGAAGGGGGCCTCCCAGGCCGGCTCGCCGGGCTTCGCCTTCTTCCAGAGGGCGAAGTCGAAGGGTGCGCGTTTCTCCTCGTTCACTTCCACTCGCGCCGACGCGCCCGCGCGGAGCGACTCGAGCGACTGCTGGGCGAGGAGCCCGTAGCCCTCGACTTTGGCGACCTCGAGGTAGACGCCGTCAGAGGTCTCGTAGGCGACCTCGCGCCTCATGAGCTCGGAGATCATCTCGACCATCTCGGGCACGTAGTCGGTCGCGTGCGGGACGGCCGTCGGCTTGGCGATGCTGAGGTCGTCCATCGCCTTCCACCACGCCTCCTCGTACTCCTGCGAGACCTCATGCGAGCTGCGGTGCTCGGCGTGGGCGCGGTTGATGATCTTGTCGTCGATGTCGGTGACATTCGACACGTGGCGGACCTCGACGCCGGTCGACTCGAGGTAGCGGCGGAGGATGTCGTAGGTGAGGGCGAAGCGCCCGTGGCCGATGTGGGGCGGCCCGTAGACCGTCGGCCCGCATACGTACAGCCCCAGGCGGCCCTCGCTGAGGCCGCTCGGAGTGGCGACCGATCCGGTCGCCGTGTCATACAGGCGTAGCACGCCAGTACGGTACTAGGCCTATGGTCACGCCCCGTATCCCCGAGAAGCCGTCCCTCGACGGCCTCGAGGCGAAATGGTCGAAGCAGTGGGAATCGGACGGGACATACCACTTCGACCGCACGAAGGAGCGGGGCGAGGTCTACTCCATCGACACGCCGCCTCCGACCGTCTCCGGCTCGCTCCACACGGGGCACGTCTTCTCCTACTCGCAGACCGACATGGTGGCGAGGTTCTGGCGCATGCGGGGCAAGGCCGTCTTCTACCCGATCGGCTGGGACGACAACGGCCTCGCCACCGAGCGGAGAGTGCAGAACTACTACGGCGTGCGCTGCGATCCCTCCCAGGCGTTCGTCCCTGACTACGAGCCGCCCGAGACCCCTCCGCAGGCGGCCGTGCCGATCTCCCGGCCGAATTTCGTCGAGCTCTGCCGGCGACTCACGGAGTCGGACGAGCAGATCTTCGAAGACATCCACCGCCGCCTCGGCCTCTCCTATGACTGGCGCCACCAGTACACGACCATCGGGGAAAGGGCGCGCCGGATATCCCAGATCGGCTTCCTGCGGATGCTGGAGCGCGACGAGGCCTACCGCCATGAGGCCCCCACGCTCTGGGACGTGGACTTCCGCACGGCCGTCGCCCAGGCCGAGCTGGAGGACCGGGAACAGCAGGGGGCCTACTACCGCGTCGCCTTTGCGCGAGCCGACGGTGACGGGCCGCCCATCGAGATCGAGACGACACGACCGGAGCTCATCCCCGCCTGCGTGGCGCTCGTGGCCCACCCGTCCGACGAGCGCTACCAGGCGCTGTTCGGCACCGATGCCGTGACGCCGCTCTTCGGCGTTCGCGTGCCCATCGTCGCCCATCACCTCGCCGAGCCGGAGAAGGGCTCGGGCATCGCCATGATCTGCACGTTCGGCGACACGACCGACGTCACCTGGTGGCGCGAGCTCTCGTTGCCCACGCGCACGGTCGTGCAGCGGGACGGCCTGCTCGGTGAGGCTCCCTTTGGCGAGCCCGGCTGGGAGTCGACCGCCGCCGAGCTCGCGCGAACGAACTACGCCGAGTTGCAGGGGAAAAACCCGAAGCAGGCGCAGCGGCGCATCGTGCAGATGCTGGCCGAGTCCGGCGCCCTCGTGGGCGAACCCCGACTCGTGACTCATTTCGTGAAGTTCTACGAACGGGGCGAGCGGCCGCTCGAGATCGTCTCGTCGCCCCAGTGGTACGTGCGCACGATCGGGATGCGGGCTCGCTTGCTCGAGCGCGGTCGCGAGCTCATCTGGCACCCCGAATTCATGCGCGCCCGCTACGAGTCCTGGGTGGAGGGGCTGACAGGCGACTGGAACATCTCGCGGCAGCGTTTCTTCGGGGTGCCCTTCCCCGTCTGGTACCGCCTGGACGATGCCGGCGAGGTCATGCCGGGCGAGCTTCTCCTCCCCGGGCTCGACCGCCTGCCGATCGACCCGTCGACGGACGTGCCCGAAGGGTTCAGCGAGGCCGAGCGGGGAGAGCCGCGGGGTTTCTTGGGCGATCCCGACGTGATGGACACGTGGGCGACCTCCTCCCTCACGCCGCAGATCGCCGGCGGCTGGGTCGACGACCCCGACTTGTTCGCCCGCGTCTTTCCAACGGACCTGCGCCCGCAGGCGCACGACATCATCCGCACCTGGCTCTTCGCCACGATCGTGCGCTCCGAGCTCGAGCACGACGCCCTCCCGTGGCGGCACGCCGCCATCTCCGGGTGGATTCTCGACCCGGACCGGAAGAAGATGTCCAAGTCCAAGGGGAACGTCGTCGTCCCGGTGGAACCGCTCGACCGCTACGGCACCGACGCCGTCCGCTACTGGGCAGCGGCGGCTCGCCTCGGCGTCGACACGGCCTACGACGAGCACCAGATGACCGTCGGGCGCCGGCTCGCCATCAAGGTGCTGAACGTGACGAAATTCGTGCTCGGCCGCCTTGGCGCCGAGACGGCCGAGACCCCCGAGGCGGCCATCACCGAGCCGGTGGATGCCGCCATGCTGGCCTACCTGGCCGGTGTCGTCACCGAGGCGACCGCAGCCTTCGCCCGCTACGACCACGCCCGCGCCCTCGAAGTGACGGAGTCGTTCTTCTGGGCCTACTGCGACGACTATGTCGAGCTCGTGAAAGCCCGCGCCTACGGCGAGGGAGCCGAGGCGGCCGCCTCGGAGTCCGCCCGAACGGCCCTCGCCACCTCGCTCGGGGTGCTGCTGCGCGCCTTTGCCCCCTTCCTGCCCTTCTGCACGGAGGAGACGTGGTCCTGGTGGCACGACCGATCGGTCCACCTCGAGCCGTGGCCGGAGGCGGCGTCGCTCGTCGCCCTCGCCGGCGCTGAAGCCCGCGCCGAGCTGTTCAGCGCCGTCAGCGAGGTGCTCGGTCCCATCCGTCGAGCCAAGAGCGAGGCGCACCGGGGGATGCGCGCCCCCGTCGCCTCCTGCCTCGTGAGCGGCCGGCCGGACCAGATCGCCCTCCTCGAGCTGGCGCGCCACGACCTCATGCAGGCGGGCACGATCAGCGAGCTGCGTTTCGTGCCCGATGCGGGCCTCGCCGCCGTCGCCGTCGACGTCGAGCTCGCACCCGAAGCTCACAGCTGACCAAGGCCTTCGCCCGCGCCTCGCCTGGGACGAGCCGACCAGGCCCGGTCTGGCTGGCAGCGCCAGGCGGACGGCCGTGGCCGGGCGTCAGCCCGCTGGCGCCGCTGCCTCCGGATCGCGACCGAGGTATGCCTCGTGCAGTCCCGCCTCGACCTCGTCCGGCCGGCCGGCGAGACGGATCGTGCCGCCGACGAGCACCGAGGCGCGGGTGGCGATGCGCAACGCCATCTCGGCGAACTGCTCCACCACGATCACGCTCACGCCGGAGGCGGCGAGGCCGGCG
>DASPSK010000071.1:0-9401 GCA_035623975.1 Acidimicrobiales bacterium
CGGCCGCCACCGGCTGGTGCACCTGCCCGCCGGAGATCGGATGCGTGTGCGGGGCGATCCCGGCGGTGCGGTTGCTCACCCGGGGTGCTCGCCTCCCGAGCGCAGCCGAGATCGCCGCCAATCCGAGGTCCTCGAGCGCACGGCTCCGCGCCGTCGAGCGCCTCGAGGCGCCGTTCGGTCGGCGCCCGCAGGCTGCCGACCCGAAAACCGGCGAGGGGGACTGATGGCCACGAGGGGCGCGCTAGCGGCTGCTGGGGCCAAGACGCTCCGCCCCCGTCCGGTCGAGCGGCCCGAGCGGCCGTCGAGCCCGGATCTCGGCGTCCTCGATCGCCGGCAAGTCGTGGCGCGCGCCCGCCGGCGCCAAGCCCGCGTGCTCACAGCGTTGGCGGCCGCCCTCGTCGCCGGACCCCTCACGCTCGCCTCCCTCGGCCATGCCTTCGTCGCCGCCCAGCAGGTGCGCTCCGACAGCCTGCAGGCCCAGATCGCCCAGGCGCTGCAGGTCCAGCAGGACTACCAGCTGCAAAAGGCCGAGCTGGTGGCGCCGACGCGCATCCTCGCGATCGCAGAAACCCGCCTCCATATGGTCACACCGAGCGCCGTCACGTACCTGCGCCCCGTGAACCCCGGCGAGACGGTGGCGCAGGCTCACGAGGCGAGCACGGCGGCACCTCCTCTGCGCCACGGTGCCCGCCGTGGCGCCGGAGGAGATGGGAGCTCGAGCGGCTCGACGACGGCGTCGCCCCCGGCGCCGTGAGCTGGCGCCGGCCGCCGGCCCCATCGAGAGGGCACCGCCCGGAGCGGGCGCGCCCCCTACCCGCAGGCGTCCGCCGCGACGGCGTCGGCCGCCCCCTTCGTCCCCTCCTCTCAGAAGCGGCGCCTGCGAGCTCGCCAGCTCGCTCGTCCCGCCCGCCGGAGCGCCGCCGACCGCCCCGAGCGGTCTCGCCGGCAGCTCGCGCGCCTCGGCGGGCGCCGGCCACCACGGGCCGCCGGGACGCGGCAGTGGCGCGACGGACAACCGGGGCGGCTCACCGGCGGCGCATCCACCTGCTCGTGTTCGTGGCCGTGCTGCTCGTGGCCGCCCTCGTCGCTCGCGTCGTCGACGTCCAGGGGCTCCGGGCCGCCAAGTACGCTGCCTACGGCGACTCTGAGCTCTACCAGAAGGTGACCCTGCCGGCGTTGCGCGGCTCCATCTACGACCGGAGCGGGAATCTCCTTGCCGTCTCGGTGCCCCGCGTGGACGTCGTGAGCGACGACTTCCTCGTGAGCGACCCGGATACGGACCTCGCCACGCTCGCCCACCTGCTCGGGATCTCAGCTCCGGTCCTGCAGGCGGACTTGAGGGAACGGCGCGGCTACGTCACGCTCGCCCGCCAGGTGGGCCCGGCCACCGAAGCCGCCGTGGCCGCCCTCGGCCTGCCGGAGTTGTCCTTCGTGCCCGACCCCGAACGCGTCGACCCGGACGGCCTGTTGTTCTCGCCCTTGCTCGGCATCGTCGGCTTCGCGGGGACAGGCCTGTCAGGGCTCGAGTACCAGCAGCAGAGCCTGCTGGAGGGCGTGCCGGGCAGCGAGGAGCTCGCCATCGGCCCGGCCGGGGAGGCGCTCCCCGGCGGGGCGCGTGACATCCAGCCCGCCACGCAGGGAGAAGGTCTCGTCCTCACGCTCGACCAGCCCCTCCAGTTCGAGGTCACGCGGGCGTTGAGCGCTCAGCTGAAGGCGACCGACGCCGACAGCGGCACGGTCGTCGTGCTCGACACGCGCACCGGGGGCATCCTGTCCATGGTCAACCTCGTGCGGAACCGGCACGGTCAGGTGTCCCCGTCGACTCAGAACCTCGCCGTCACCGCCGAGTACCAGGCCGGATCGGTCATGAAGTTGGCGACGATCTCGGCGGCCCTGCAGGACGGCATCATCTCTCCGAGCTCGAAGTTCACCGTGCCCTTCACGATCAACGTCGGGGGCTGGCAGTTCGAGGACGCCGACTACCACCCCACCGAGATCCTCCCGGTCGCCCAGATCCTCGCCCAGTCCTCCAACGTCGGCACGATCGAGATCGCCGCTGAGCTCGGTGCCACCCGCCTCTACGACCAGCTGCGCGAGCTCGGCTTCGGGCAGGAGACCGCCCTCGACTGGCCCGGCGAGACAGGGGGAGACGTGCCACCGCTTAAGACCTGGTGGGCGTCGTCGATGGGGACCATCCCGATCGGGACGGGTGAGGCCGTCACTGCCATGCAGGTCGTGGACGCCTACAACGCCGTCGCCAACGGCGGCCTGTACGTCCCCCCCCGGCTGATCGAGGCGACCGTGTCACCGGACGGCGCCCAGAGGGTCCTGCCCCCGCTGCCCACTCATCGCGTGCTCGATGCCTCCACGGCCCGAGAGCTCCTCCCGATGCTCGAATGCGTGACCTCCGATGGCACCGCCACGGCGGCCCAGATCCCGGGCTACACGGTGGCGGGCAAGACGGGGACGGCCCAGATCCCCAACGGGCGGGGCGGTTACACGCCGGGGGCGTGGATGGCCACGTTCGTGGGTTTTGTGCCCGCGCAGGCGCCCCAGCTCACGTCGATCGTCGTCATCAACCACCCGAACGACTACTACGGAGGCGCCGCCTCCGCGCCGGTGTTCTCGACGATCATGCGCTATGCGCTCCGGCACTTCGACGTCTCGCCCCCACCGCCCACGGTCGCCGCGGTCGCCTGCCAGCCGTGAGGGCGGCGGGCACGGCGGACGGCATTGACGCCGTGCCGCTCCGCGCCGTGATCACCCGCGTGCGCCCGCGAGCCGTCGTCGGCGACGCGGACGGCGTGCTCGTGCGTGACGTCCAGTTCGACCATCGCACCGTGAGGCCGAGCAACGGCGCCGGCGACCTGTTCTGCTGCGTGCCGGGCGATCTGCGGGACGGCCACGACTTCGCTGACGAGGCCCTTCTCGCGGGCGCAGTCGCCTTTGTGTGCGAGCGACCCCTCGAGGGCGCCGCCGCGCGGGCGCCGCAACTCGTCGTGGGTGCCGGGCAGGCCAGGACCGCCATGGCCGAGGCGGCCTGCACCGTCCATCACGATCCGGCCGCCAAGCTGCACACGGTCGGCGTCACCGGGACGAACGGCAAGACGACGACGACGTTCCTGCTCCGCAGCGTGCTCGAGGCCGAGGGCTGGCCGACGGCGGTGATCGGTACGCTCGGGGGCGCCCGCACGACACCGGAGGCCCCCGACCTGCAACGGCGGTTCGCCACCGCCGTTCGCTCCGGCAAGCAGGCGGTCGCCCTCGAAGTGACATCCCATGCCCTCGTGCAACACCGTGTCGACGGCTACCGGCACGACGTCGCCGTCTTCACGAACCTGAGCCAGGACCATCTCGACTACCACCTCACGATGGAGCGCTACTTCGAGGCGAAAGCGTCGCTGTTCACGCCCGAGCACGCCCAGGCCGGCGTCGTGAACGCTGACGACCCCTACGGTGAGCGGTTGCTGGCGCGTGCGGGCGTTCCCGTCACCGGCTTCTCCCTGGCGGACGCGGCGGAGCTCGAGATGAATCTGGCCGCGTCCCGCTTCGTCCTCGACGGCCATCCCGTCCACCTGCACCTCACCGGCGAGCCGAACGTGCGCAACGCCCTCGCGGCCGCCGCCGCCGCCCGTGTCCTCGGTGCCAGCCCGGAGAACGTGGCAGCCGGACTGTCGGCGGCCGCCGGCGTGCCCGGCCGCTTCGAGCGCGTGGACAACGCCCTCGGTGTCACCGTCGTGGTGGACTACGCCCATACCCCATCTGCGCTCGAGGAGGCGCTCGGCGCTGTCCGGCGCCTCGCCGACCACGGGCGGCTCATCGTCATCTTCGGCGCCGGCGGTGACCGCGACCGGGAGAAGCGCCCCCTCATGGGCCGGGCGGCCACGACGGCGGCCGACGTCGCCGTGCTGACGAGCGACAACCCGCGGCACGAGGATCCCCTCGCCATCCTGAGCGAGGTCGAGCGCGGCTGTGACGGCGGGGCGGAGCTCCTCGTCGAGCCGGACCGCCGGACGGCCATAGCCCTCGGTCTGAGTCTGGCGCATCCCGGCGATGTCGTCGTCGTGGCCGGCAAGGGTCACGAGACGACGCAACAGATCGGTGACGAGCTGTACGACTTCGACGACCGGGACGTCGTCCGCGCCGAGGCCACCCGGTTGGCGGCGGGCCGATGATCTCGCTGTTCACCGCCGGAGGCGTGGCGATCCTCGTCGCCGGCTTCGGTACCCCCTTGCTCCTTCGCTGGCTGATCCGTTGGAGGATCGGCCAGCAGGTGCGCACGGACGGCCCCGCTCAGCACGCCGCCAAGCAAGGCACGCCCACGATGGGCGGCATCGCCATGCTCGTGGCCATCCTCGCCGGGTTCGTCCTCGGCCACGTCGGCACGGGGGTACCCTTCACGGCCTCGGGGTGGCTTGTCATCCTCGCCATCATCGGCACCGGCCTCGTGGGCGCGGCCGACGACTGGCTGAAGGTCAGCCGCCAGCGCAGCCTCGGGCTGAACAAGCGCGCCAAGATCGGGCTGCAGGTGGCCATCGCCCTCGGCTACGCATTCGGCGCCCTTTACTGGGCAGGCATCAACACGAACTTGTCCTTCACGCGCTACGACCTGCCCGGCGTCCCCCTCGGCAAGGCCGTCTGGGTGATCTGGGCCGTCCTCATCATCGTCGGGGCCTCCAACGCCGTGAACCTCACCGACGGGCTTGACGGGCTCGCAGCCGGGGCGTCGACGTTCGCCTTCTCGTGCTTCGCCGTCATCGGCTACTGGCAGATCCGGCACGTGTCGATCTACCACCTGACGGTGCCCGTCGCCCGCGACCTCGCCATCGTGGCCATGGTCTGTGCCGGATCCTGCGTCGGCTTCCTCTGGTGGAACGCCGCCCCCGCCCGCATCATCATGGGCGACACGGGATCGCTCGCCCTCGGAACCGGGTTGGCGTGTCTCGCCCTCGCGATGAACCTGCAGCTCCTGCTCCCGATCATCGGCGGGCTGTTCGTCGTCGAGACGTTGTCGGTCGTCGCCCAGGTCGTGAGCTTTCGCGTCTTCGGGAGGCGGGTGCTGCGAATGGCGCCCCTCCATCACCATTTCGAGCTCGTGGGGTGGCCGGAGACGACGGTGACGATCCGGTTCTGGATCTTCTCCGGGCTCTGCACGGGCGTCGCCCTCGGCTTGTTCTACGCCGATTTCATCTCGGTGAGCCGCTGACATGACGGTCGTGACCACGCGCCCGGGGCGCGCTGCCGGAGGCCGTTCGGGCGGGGGCTCGCAGGCCCCCCGCCGGCGCACCCGCACCGGCGGAAAGGCTGCTGACGGGCGGGGCCCGGCCGCGGCACCCCCAGCCGGCAGGGCAAAGGCGAGGGCGCCGGGGCGGCCGCCCGCGAAGAAGGGCACCGTGAACCCGGCGTCCCGGCCGGGGAGGAGGGCGGCACCCGAGCCCCCCGGCGGGCGGCGGCTTCGAGTCCTGCCGGAAGGGCCCGCGCCGAAGACGCTGAAGGGGCTGGCGCCAAAGGTGCTCACCCGCGCGGCCGGAAAGCCCGGCGAGAAGAAGACCGTCGAGCAAAAGGCCACCCCGGCGACGACAACCAGGGTCAGGCCGGCCGCCCATGCCCACACCTCGATCGAGTTCCGGGTGCTGTTCCTTTCCGTCGCCGGGCTCAGCCTGATCGGGCTCCCGATGGTGTTGTCGGCCTCGTCGGTGCTCTCCGTGCTGTCGGGCTCCACGCCCTATTCGATCTTTGAGCGGCAGTGCATCTTCCTGCTCGCCGCCGTCGTGGTAGGGGCGATCGCCTACTTCTGGGTGCCCACGTCCCGCTTGCGGCGGCTCCGCTTCGTCATGCCTTATGGCGTGATGGCGCTGCTCGTGATCGTCTTCCTCCCCGGCGTTGGCCATTACGCCGGCGGATCGAGCCGCTGGATCGGCGTCGGACCGATCCAGATCCAACCGTCCGAGCTCATGAAGATCTCGGTCGTCGTCTTCGCCGCCGACCTGCTGGCTCGTCGTGCGCACCGGACCGACTACTGGGCGGCCATCGTGCGGCCGCTGCTGATCCTCCTCGCCGCCTCCGCCGGCCTGATCCTGGCACAGCCCGACCTGGGAACGACGATCGTGATCGGCTGCATCACCTTCGTCATGATGTTCTCCGCCGGCATTCCGATGGGCCTTCTCAGCGCCACGGTCGCCGTTCTCGCCTTTCCAGGCGGCTACTACGCTCTGCATGCCGCCTACCGGCGGGACCGCTTTCTCTCCTTCCTCAACCCCTTCGCGCATGCAAGTGGAACCGGATACCAGATCGTGCAATCCCTCTCCACGCTCGGCATGGGCGGCCTCGGCGGCAACGGGGTGGGTGCGTCGCCGGCGACGTGGGGTTTCTTGCCGAACGCCCATACCGACTTCGTGTTCGCAGTCATCGGGGGCAACCTCGGCCTCATCGGGTCGATCGCCGTGATCGGGCTGTTCGGTCTCTTCGCCTGGGCCGGCTTCCGGATCGCCGCGCGGGAGCCGGATCCCTTCAGCCGCTACGTCGCCGTCGGGATCACCTGCTGGATCGTCTGCCAGGCCGTCATCAACGTCGGCGGGGTGATCGACGCCCTCCCGATCACCGGCATCCCGCTGCCGTTCATCTCCTACGGTGGATCCGCCCTCGTGGCCGAGATGGCCGGTGCCGGGCTGCTGCTCGGGATCGCCCGGCGGCAGCACGCCGCCGCCCGATGAGCTGCTTCGCCATCCTGGCGGGGGGCGGGACGGGTGGTCACGTGCAGCCGGCGCTGGCCGTCGCCGAGGCGCTCGTGGCCCGCGGCCACGACCCCTCCAGCGTGCACTTCGTCGGGAGCGAGCGGGGGATGGAGGCGACGCTGGTGCCCGAGGCGGGCTTCGAGGTGACGCTCCTGCCGGGGCGAGGCATTCAGCGACGCCTGACGGCGGAGAACCTTGGCGCGATGAGTGGCATCGCCACGGCGTGCTGGAAGGCGCTCGGAGTCCTGCGGGCGCGCCGTCCGGCCGTCGTTGTCACCGTCGGCGGGTATGCGGGCTTCCCGCCCGCCTTCGCCGCCGTGCTCGAGCGGGTTCCCGTCGTGGTCGTCAGCTACGACGCCGTCCCTGGCGCCGCCAACAAGATCATCGCCCGCTTCGCGGCTGCCAACGCCGTCGCCTTTCCCGGCACGGGCCTGCCGAACGCACGGGTGACCGGCCCGCCGGTGCGAGCGAGCGTGCTCGCCGTCGATCGGAGCCCGGTCGGCCGCACGGCCGCCTGTGCCGAGCTCGGCCTCGACCCGGGGCGCCTCGTCGTGCTCGCCACGGGCGGGTCGCTCGGTGCCCGCAAGCTGAACGAGGCGGTCGTGTCCCTGGGCCACGCCTGGCGGGACCGGTCCGACCTCGTCCTGTATCACGTGGCGGGAGACCGCAACCTTGACGACGTGAGCGCTGCGGCCGCCGCCGCCGGCCTGCGTGAGGGCGGGGCCGGGCTCGACTACCGGTTGGCCGGCTACGAGCGCCGGATGCCCCGGCTGCTGGCGGCGTGCGACCTCGTGGTCGCCCGCGCCGGCGCCTCCACCGTTGCCGAGCTGGCGGCCATCGGTCTGCCGAGCGTCCTCGTGCCACTGCCCGGGTCGCCGTCGGACCATCAGACGAAGAACGCCCTCGCCCTCGAGGAAGTCGGGGCCGCCGTGATGCTGCCGGACTCCCAGTGCGGTGGTGAGCGCCTCGCCGAGATCATCGGGCCGTTGCTGTCGGAGCCGGCCGTGCGGGCATCGATGGCCGAAGCGGCCGCCCGCCTCGGGCACCGGGATGCGGCCGATCAGATCGCCCTATTGGCAGAGTCGGTGGCCAGGAGGGCGGCGTGACCCCTCCGGCTGTCCCGAGCCCGATCGACCTGACGCGACGCCAGCACGTGCACGTCGTCGGGGTGGGCGGCGCCGGCATGAGCGCGGTGGCGGGCGTGCTGGCGGCCATGGGCCATGAAGTCACCGGCAGCGACCTCAAGGCCTCCGCCATGTTCCAGCGGCTGCAGCGCCTCGGCCTCGCCGTCGACGTCGGGCACGACGCCGCCCATGTGGAAGGCGCCGACGCCCTCACGGTCTCGAGCGCCATCGATCCCTTCAACGTCGAGGTGGTCGAGGCGCACCGCCTCGGCATCCCCGTGCTGTCCCGGGCTGAGATGCTCGCGAGCATCGCTTCCCTCCGGCGCACCGTCGCCGTCGCCGGCACGCACGGCAAGACGACGACGTCGTCGATGCTGTCGCTCATCCTCGTGGAGGCCGGCATGAGGCCGAGCTTCATCATCGGCGGCGACTTGAACGACATCGGGACGAACGCCGTGTGGGACGGCGGCGAGTGGCTCGTCGTGGAAGCAGACGAGAGTGATCGCACGTTCCTGCGCATCTCGCCCGAAGTGGCCGTCGTCACGAGCATCGAGCCCGACCACCTGGAGACCTACGGCTCGTTCGAGGCGCTCCGGGAGGCCTTCAGGTCCTTCCTGGCAGCTGCTCCGACGGCGGTGGTCTCGGCCGACGACGCCACCGCCCTCGAGCTGGCGCCTCCCGGTGCGATCACCTACGGGAGGAGCCCGCACTCGCGCTACCGCCTGCGCGGCGTGGAGGGAGGTCGGAGTCACATCTCGTTCTCCCTCACCGAGGACGGCGCCGGTCGGGGCGGTATCGGCGACTTCGAGGTCGCCGTGCCCGGCGAGTACAACGCCCGCAACGCCGCCGCCGCCATCGTCGCCGCCCTCACGGTCGGAGCCGACGCCGAGGCCGCCCGCAGGGCCCTGGCGCGCTTTGGAGGGGTGGCGCGGCGTTTCGAATTCCGCGGCGAGCGCCACGGCGTTGTCTTCGTGGACGACTATGCCCACCTGCCCTCCGAAGTGCGCGCCGGGCTCGGAGCCGCCCGGAGCGGGGGTTACGAGCGGGTCGTGTGCGTCTTCCAGCCCCATCGCTACTCGCGCATCGCCGCTCTCGCCCCGGACTTCGCCTCGGCCTTCGTCGACTGCGACGTGCTCTTTGTCACCGACGTGTACTCGGCGGGCGAGGAACCCCGGCCCGGCGTCACCGGTCAACTCGTCACCGACGCCGTGCTGGCGGCGCATCCCGAGGCCGACGTGACGTACGCAGCCACGCACGAGGAGCTCCTCGCCTTGCTGCGGCGGACGCTGCGAGCGGGCGACTGCTGCATCATCCTTGAGGCGGGCGACCTCACCGGGCTGCCCGACGAGCTGCTGGCGGACGAGACATGGTGAGCACCGATCTTGCGATCGAGCTGGACAGGCTCGCCGGCGATCTCGGCGACCTCGCCCGGCGCGAGGTCCCGATCGGGGCACTCACGACCTACCGCGTCGGGGGAGCCGCCCGGCTGTTCTGCGAGCCCTCCTCCGAGAGCGACCTCGAGCGGATGCTGGCGGCTGTCGCG
>DASPSK010000084.1:0-19398 GCA_035623975.1 Acidimicrobiales bacterium
CGAAGCCGATCTCGGGGGCGACGTGGCGCTCGTGCTCGGAAACGAGGCGTCGGGGCTACCGAGGGAACTCGAAACTACCCTCGACGGCACCGTCACGATCCCCATGGCCGACGGCATCGAGTCGCTCAACGTCGCCATGACGGCGGCAGTGCTCTGCTTCGAGGCGGCTCGTCGGGCCCGCGGGGAGGGGGGCGAGGTGCCCTCGTGACGCATTCTGGAGAGCGGAGGGGACGTATTTGTCCCAAACTCACCCCAGAACGCCCGCCAACGGGGCCGAAATCGCCCCCGTTGGGGACGGCGCCTAGCATGAGGCGATGCCGGACACCGAGCTGACCGAGAGCGCTACGCGCCCCGACGGGGTCGCCGACCTCGGTGAGATCGAAGCGGAGGCGATGGCGGGCATCGAGGCGGCGAGCACGCTGGCGGAGCTCGAGGAAGCCGAGCGGGAGGCCATCGGCAAGCGCTCGAGGTTCTCGGCCCACTACCAGCAGATCGGTCGCCTCGAACCGTCCGAGCGGAAAGAGGCTGGGCGGCGCCTGCAGGAGCTGCGCACCCGTCTCGAAACCGCCGCCGAGGCCAAGCGCGCCACCCTTGCCGCCGCCGCCCGGGCCGAGCGCCTGACCGCCGACCGCATGGACCTCACGGAGGTTCCTGCCGGCCCGCTCGCCGGCCACCTCCACCTCGTCACCCAGGTCCGTGAGGAGCTCGAGGACGTCTTCGTCGGGATGGGCTACGAGATCGCCGAGGGGCCCGAGGTGGAGAGCGACTGGTACAACTTCCAGGCCCTCAACGTCCCCCTCGACCACCCGGCCCGTAGCTCGGTGGACACCTTCTTCGTCGAGGTGGGTGAGCCGGAGACGATCCTGCTGCGGACCCACACCTCGCCCGTGCAGATCCACCTGCTCGAGCGCGGTCAGCTGCCCATCTACGCCGTCGTGCCCGGCCGTGTCTACCGCCGGGACACGCCCGACGCCACCCACCTGCCGGTCTTCCACCAGATCGAGGGCCTCGTCGTCGACCACGGGGTGAGCTTCGGCGACCTCGCCGGCACGATCGACACCTTCGTGCACGCCATCTTCGGTGGCGACGTGCGCACTCGCCTTCGCCCGGCTTACTTCCCCTTCACCGAGCCGTCGGCCGAATTCGAGATCTCCTGCACGATCTGTGGCGGTGCCGGCTGCCGGACGTGCGCCCAGACGGGATGGATCGAGCTCGGGGGTTGCGGGATGGTCAACCCCGCCGTGTTCGAGGCGGCAGGGGTGGACGCCGAGGAGTGGACCGGTTTCGCGTTCGGGTTCGGCATCGACCGTCTCGCCATCATGCGCCACGGCATCGCCGACCTGCGTTTGTTCATCGAGAACGACGTGCGCTTCCTTCAACAGTTCTGATCCGTCCCTCCCGAAAGGTCCGCACCGATGCGAGCCCCCCTCTCCTGGTTGCAGTCGCTGACGCCACTCGAGGTGGCGCCCACTGACGGGCCAGCTGTGGCCGACCTGGCGGCCGAGCTCGACGCCCTCGGCCTCGTCGTCGAGAGCGTGGAGCGAGTGGGGGAGGGCCTGGGCGACGTCGTGCTCGCCCGCGTCCTCGAAATCGGTCCCATCGCCGGTGCCGATCGCATCCGGCGGGTCGTCGTCGACAACGGATCGCCCGAGCCGGTCGAGGTCGTCTGTGGGGCGTGGAACTTCCAGATCGGCGACATCGTGCCTCTCGCGCCGGTGGGCGCCGTGCTGCCGGGCGGCTTCCGGATCGATCGCCGCAAGATGAAGGGTGTCGTCTCCAACGGGATGATCTGCTCAGCGCGCGAGCTCACGCTCGGCGACGACCACGAGGGCATCCTCGTGCTCGCGTCGGCTGCCGCGGACGGGAGCGCCCCTCGCGGGGTCGAGCTCGGGCGCAGCCTCGCCGATCACCTCGGCATCAGCGCCGACGTCGTCTTCGACCTGGCCGTCGAGCCGAACCGGCCGGATTGCTTGTGCATGCTCGGCGTCGCCCGGGACCTGGCGGCCCGCTTCCGTCTCCCCTTGCACACGCCCGAGCCGGTCATCTCCGAGTCGGACCCGGACGCCGGCGAGCTCGCCTCCGTGGCCGTGCAGGCGCCCGAGCTCTGCTTTCGGTTCACCGGGCGCGTGCTCACCCGACTCGCCCCCATGCCCGCCCCGACGCTCGTGCAGCGTCGCCTCGCCCTGGCGGGCATGCGGCCCATCAATGCCGTCGTGGACGCCTCCAACTACGTGATGCTCGAGCTCGGGCAGCCTACACACCCCTACGACCTCGATCGCCTTGGCGGCCGTGGCCTTCTCGCCCGGGCGGCTCGTCGGGGCGAGACAGTCGTCACGCTTGACGGGGAGACGCGTACTCTCGGCACCCGCCCACCGCGGCCGGGTGACCCGCTGGCGGCGCTCGATTGCCTCATCTGCAACGCCGACGACGAGCCCGTGGGAATCGGAGGCGTCATGGGCGGTCGCTCGAGCGAGGTCGACGACGCCACCTCGGCGGTCTTGCTGGAGGCAGCGTTGTTCCGCCCCGTCGCCGTCGGCCGCACGGCCCGCTCGGTCGGGCTGCGGACGGAAGCGTCGGTCCGTTTTGAGCGGGGCGTCGACCCCGAGGGCGTGGAGCGGGCCTCCGCCCGCGTGTGCGAGCTCGTCGTGCAGGCAGCCGAGTCCGCTGGCATGCGTCCACCCGTCATCTCCCGCCGCCTGCTCGACGATTATCCTGCTCCGTTCTCGCCCGTGCACGTGGCGGCGCGGCCCGCCCGCGTGAACGCTCTGCTCGGCACGCAGCTGACCGCAGACGACATGGTCGGGCTGCTCGCGCCCATCGGTTACTCGCTCGGCGGCGACGGCGCAGCCGGCCCGGCAGGAGGGGAGCGGACAGGAGGGGAGCCGGCAGGAGGCGCGGGCGCCGTGCTCGACTTTGTGGCCCCCTCGTTCCGGCCCGACGTGCATCATGAGGTCGACGTGGCCGAGGACGTCGCCCGCACCTTCGGCTACCGCAACATCGCCCGCACCGATCGTCGCTCTCCCTACGTGGGCCGCCTCGACGCCGTGCAGCAGCTGCGCCGCCAGATCCGGCGGATCCTCTGCGGGCTCGGCGCCCACGAGGCATGGACGAGCTCGATCGTGGACCCCGCCCAGCACGCCCGCGCCGGCTTTCGCGACGGCGTCGTCGCCCTCACGAACCCCATGGTGGCGGAGGAGTCCGTCTTGCGCCCGGGGCTGCTCGCCAGCCTGCTGACGGCGGTGCGCTACAACACCGGCCACCGGCACGCCTTCATCCGCCTCTTCGAGATCGGAAACGTCTTCTCTGCCTCCGAGGTCGAAGGTGAGCTCCCGCTCGAGCGCGAGCGCGTCGCCCTCATCCTCGCCCGGGAAGGCGACGGCGCCGCCTCGGCGGTGGAGGCGTGGCGGACCATCGAGGACGCCCTGCGGCTGGAGGGGGTCGATCTCGACCAGCAGGCGGTCGACACCCAGCCCGGCCGCGAGCTTGCCGGCCTCCACCAGGCACGCGCCGGCGTGCTGGCGCTGAGGGGAGAGGGCGTCGTCCTCGGCTCGGTTGGTGAGGTCGATCCCGGCGTCACGGCGGCTTTCGGGCTCCCGCACGATCGGATCGGCTGGCTCGAGCTCGACCTTGTGACCCTGGCGGCGGCTCCGCGCCGCTCCGATCAGGCCCTACCGGTGAGCCGGTACCCCTCGAGCGACGTGGACCTGGCCTTTGTCGCCGGCGACTCCGTCCCAGCCGCCCGCCTGCTCGAGGTTCTCCGGGGGGCCGGTACCGATCTGTGCGAGTCGGTCGAGCTGTTCGACGTCTACCGGGGACGCGGCCTCGAGGAGGGCAAGCGGTCGCTCACGTTCCGCCTTCGTTTCTGTGCCCAGGATCACACGCTCACCGATGCCGAGGTGGCCGAGCTGCGCCAGCGCTGCATCGAGGCCGTGCAGTCCGTCCTGCCGGCCACGCTCCGGAGCTGAGGCGGTCCAGCGACAGCTGTCTCAGACGGCGGGCGGTGCCGCCGGCGCCGTCTCGCCCCCGGGCTCGCTCGCCGTCCCGCCTGCCGTGGTGACGTCCTCGAGGACCTCGCCCCGGTAGATGAGCTCGGCGAGATGGCTCGTCTCCTCGCCGAGGTGGGACCGGACCGCCTGGCGTGAGCCGAGCGGCAGCTCGTTGAGGAAGCAATAGGCGACGAGCTCAGCACCATCCGGCGTCTGCGTCGCCAGGTCCTCCACCGCTGCGCAGCACCGCTCCAGCGCCTCCTCGCCGCCCGAGACGACGAGGTTGGCAACGAAGTCCGCCAGCTCCATGAGCACGATCTCGGGCGTCAGGTCCTCGTCGTAGATGTCGAGGAGATCGAGGTAGTGGTCCTCGAATTCCGGGAGCCTGCTTCGCAGGGTGGTGACGACGGCGTCGTCGATCGGTGGGCGCATGGCGGTCTCCTCGCGCTGAAGGTGTCCCGTTGGGCGGTCCAACGTGAAGAGCAACCAGACTCACCGATAGGCATAGAAAACATAGCAGACGGGAGCAGACGGCAGGTGCCCCGACAGATCAGGGGCGGCGTCGTCTTCGTGAGCCCCACCGACTCGGGTACGGACCACCGCAAGGAACATCGGTTGCAGCTTCAGAATGTGCCCTCATGTCGCCCCTCGGTCAACCCTGACGGTCGGGAGCAAGGTGACGGTCTCATGCCTTGGTGCCGGTGACGAGCCGTTCCCGGTCGAACATCGCCGAGCTGATCCGCCAACCGACCGTGTCAAGGCCGAGCAATACAGCAGCGAGGCCGAGGGTGAGGCCGAGGGTCACATGGATGACGTTGTAGGCGATGAGGGCGGACACCAGCACGGTCGGGAGACTCGCCAGCGCGCCGAGCTGGGCCGCCGCCCGGATGTCGTTCATTCGGGTGGAGATCGCAATGCCGATCCAGATAGACAAGGCGGCGACGAGCGGCGTGAAGAGCACCAGTGCAAATAGCTCAGGGCCACGGACGATGGCCTGCGGCACGCCCGGGCGTGCAAGGAGCTCGACCCAGGCAACGTACAGGCCGTACCACGCATACGAGATCGCAAGCGAGGGCAGGAGGATCGCCAGTGCCTTGGCAAGTACGAGCTCCTCCCGGCGGATCGGCGTCGTGAGCACCGGCTCGAGGGTGCCCTGCTGGCGCTCGCCGACCACCGAGTAGGCGGCGACGATCGCCGGCACGATCGCCGCGATGCCGAGCAGGTAAATCATGAGACGTCCGCTCTGGAGCGTGCTCAGGGCCGTCGTGGACATGTCGATCAGCGGGGCGATGACGATCACCAGTGGGATCACGGCCATCGTCGCGATGATGTTGCCGTTGCGCCGGTACTCCCGGAACTCCTTGTGGAGAATGGCGCCGACACGCCTCTTGCTCATGCTCATCCCGGCCCGGCTCCCTTGTCCTCGTCGATCAACCGGAGGTAGACGTCCTCGAGCGAGTGGTGCGACTCGCTGATCGAGAGCACGTCGGCGCCCGCCGCCACGAGCGCCCGGGTTGCCGCTGGGGCAGCAAGTACCGAGTCCGAGATGTCGAGGACGTAGCTGGCCGGACCGTCCAAGTGCCAGCCCTCGACGCCCGGGAGACCGGCAAAGGTGCGACCGGCATCGGCCAGTGCGGCGACGGTCTTGATCAAGAGTGTCTTGGAGAACAGCTGCTCCCGAAGCTGGTTGGGCCGGCCTATCGTGCGCAACGTCGTGTCCAGGATGGCGACGCGGTCACAGAGGCGCTCGGCCTCCTCGAGTCGATGCGTCGTGAGGAAGACCGTGACGCCGGCCCGACGCAGCCCCTCGATGAGGTCGTGCACATCCCGGGTAGCAACTGGATCCAGGCCGGAGGTCGGCTCGTCGAGAAACAGCACCTCCGGCTCACTGAGCAGCGCTCTCGCCAGGGCGACGCGCTGGCGCAGACCCTTGGAGAGCCTGCCACAGGCATCACCGGCCCGGTCCTCCAGGTTGACAGCCCGCAAGGCGCGGCCGATGCGACCCTTCGAGTCCGCCACCTCGTAGAGCTCGGCGAAGCACTCCAGATTCTCCGCCACGCTGAGGCGGACATACAGACCCGGCGACTCGGGCATGATCGAGATTCGCCGGCGGATTTCCTCTCCGTTCTCGGGCGCGAGCGGGTATCCAGCGACCCACGCTGAGCCTGAGGTCGGTGCGATGAGCGTGCCGAGCGTCCGCACCATCGTCGTCTTCCCGGCGCCGTTCGGACCGAGAAAACCGAAGACCTCGCCTCGGTCGACCTCGAGCGAGACACCGTCGAAGGCGGCTCGCTCGCCGAAGCGTTTGGTCAGGTGATCGACCGACAGTGCCGGGGCATCCTCACTCATCGGCTGAGTTTGCCAGGCCGGTGTTCGGCTGACGGAGGCCGTGCTTCTCGGTCTGGGTGGAGACCGCTTGCTGGCCGCCTTGGTCCCACCGCGACCCTTTGTGCGACGTGCCAGTGATGAGGCGAAGTGATCCGCGGCCGAAACCGATTGGACCCGGCGAGCAGCCGACTGGCGGTCAGAACAATGACGACAGGCGCCAGCGTTTGACGGCCGTCTTGAATCGTTGCCAGCGCGTCGGCCGCCTCGCCGTGAGACCGCTCGGCCGCTTCTTGGACTTGCCGCTCACTCTCCTCCTTCGGGTCGCAACCTGCGGGTCGTCAGTTGGCCGCCTGCAAGGCGGCGATGTCCGCCTTCATGGCGGTGAGGTCGATGCTCGTCAGGGCATCGTGCTTGGCCGCCTCGTAGGCGGCCGGGATCACGCACCACGCCTCCTCCCCGAAGTTGCCCCACCACGCCTCCGTGCACTCGATGTCGGCGCCCCAGGTGATGAGGTTCAGCCCTTCGTGTGTTGGCGCCAGCCCGACGGTTGTCTGGGCGCCGTTCAACACGATGCAATGCCCGCCTTCGATCGGTTGACCCGTCGACACATTGTGCCAAAGGCCGGGAAACTGCGTCTGCGCCGTCGTCGGCAGCTGGACCCCGACATAGAGGAAGCCAAAGGAGTACAAGGCCTGCTGCAGCAGCTCGTAGTCGCTCTTGTCGATGGAGGCCGCCCCGACGATCTGCGAGCCGAGAAACCCCCCCGGGGCCGACCATGCCTGGATGACGGTGGCGAGATCGAGGCCGGTGTCGTACTGCTGCGGGTCGCTCTCCAGCTGCTGTACCGTGCAGCCGAGGAGCTGGCAGTAGCCGGCCAGGACGGCCGCGTCGCCCGGATAGGTGTACGGCTGCTGGAGGACGGTGGCGACGACCTCGTCACAGTGAACCTTGCCCGCGATGGTGCAGTCACCGTAGGTGTCATTTTCCGCCATGGGGTAGGTGTCCATGAGGCCGTAGCCGAAGGGCAGCACCGGGGGCGGCAGGGGGGCGACGAGGCGGTCGCGCAGCTTGGCGAGCTCTTTCGGGAAGCGAGCCGGTTTCTTCCCGAGCTTGTACGGCATGTCAGGGCTCCTTCCCATGTGCCGACAGCTGCAACGACTGCCCCGCCGGCGCCGACTTGCACACCTTCAACGCGAGGGTACCCGGGTTGGTCGTCAATCGATAGGGGCCATGCCAACGGCCATTGGGCGCGCTCGCCGCTCAGCCGGACGGCCGGCACGTGCCCGCCGCCCAGTGGAACAACGCCAGGATGGCGGTGGGGACGACCGCCGGACACTTCGTGGCGCCGATCCCGGCCAGCCCGACGTCGTCGGCCGTCCACGCCTTGCCCGCCGGGCGGATGAAGAGCAGGTAGCTGCCGTCATCCTGCACCGACACCTGTGCCCGCTGTGACTTCGGGCTCGGGACGAGCGCCGCCCCCGCCCAGTAGGTCATGGTCGTGCTGTCGTAGGCGTAGTACGTGCTCCCGGCGGCGAGCCCCGTGTAGTCCGAAGCCTTCAGGCCGTTGAGGGCCGCCCCGGCTCTCAGCAGCTGGGCGATGACGCTCTTCGTGAGCGGGAGGTCCTCCGTCGGCAGCGTCGTGGTCGTGGGCGCGGCCGTGGTCGAAGTGGTCGTCGATGTCGTCGGGGCGGCGGTCGTGCTCGTGACGGTCGTCGAGGTCGTCGAGGTCGTGGAGGCCGGCGAGGACGATGACGTCGTCGACGGGCTCGCCGTCGACGAGCAGCCGGCGAGCGAGATTCCCACAGCGGCCAAGGCCAGCATTCGTCGCAGCCGCACGGCATCGTCCCTTCGGATCGCGGTCCAGGGAGCGTACTGCGAGCCCGCCGCCACCACCCCGGCACGACTCGCGAGAAAAAACCCTCATCTGCTTCCGCCCATGGTCCCGTACTCCCACCAAGCGGCTCCCAGCCGCCAGGTACCGCCAAACAGGAGGGATGAGATGTCCGAGATCACACGGCGATCGTTTCTGAAGCAGAGCGGCGCCACTGCCGCGGCGGCCGGAGCGCTGGTCGCCACCCCGAAGGTCCTGCGGGGCTCCACCTCGACGAAGGCCGGCAAGACGGCAGCCGCGCGGACGACCACGGCGGCCGCCGGCGAGGCCGACTCGAAGCGCGACCTCGTCGTGCACGTGCCCGACACCCGCAGCGACGAAGTCCGCCTGCTCGTGGGCGAGCGGGCAGTCGTTCTCCACGACCGCGCCCTCGTGTCCCGCCTCTGGCGGGCAGCCAACTGAACCCGATCACACCTGAGAGAAACGAGCAACCACGATGTCCTCACACCGCGAAGCCCCCGGCATCGCCCTCGACCCGGTGGCCGACAGCACCGACCTCTACGCCTTCGTCAGCCCCGACGACCCCTCGACGGTGACGCTCATCGCCAATTACGTCCCCCTGCAGCTGCCCCCGGCCGGCCCGAACTTCTACGAGTTCGGCGACGACGTCGTCTACGAGATCCACGTCGACAACGACGGCGACGGCATCGCCGACGTCACGTTCCAGTTCCGCTTCCGCACGAGGCTGGAGGACGACACGACGTTCCTCTACAACACCGGCCCGATCACCTCGATCTCGGACGCCACCTGGAACCGCCGGCAGTTCTACTCCGTCGTCCGCATCGAGGGGGGGAGCCCGACCCTGCTCGGACGGGATCTCCCCTGCCCGCCCTGCAACGTCGGTGTGCGTTCCATCCCGGACTACGCCCCCCTGGAGGCGGAGGCGATCCACAGCCTCGGCGGCGGCGTGAAGGTGTTCGCCGGGCAGCGGGCGGAGGGTTTCTATGTGGACCTCGGGTCGATCTTCGACCTCGGGGCGCTCCGGCCCTTCCAGGAGCTGCACTTGATTCCCTTGCCGGCCGCCCCGGGCGTGAACGCCCCCGCCATCTTGAACGTGCACAGCATCGCCATCCAAGTACCCATCGACAGCCTCACCTCGACGGGGACGACGCCGAGCGCGAGCGCCGCGGCCGCCACGATCGGCGTCTGGACGACCGCCAGCCGCCAGGAGGCCTTCATACGCGGGTACGGCCGCCACGAGAGGACGTGGGCAGGCCCGTGGACACAGGTGTCCCGCCTCGGCAACCCCCTCATCAACGAGGTCATCATCCCGATGGCACGCAAGGACTACTGGAACACCCAGTCACCGGGCAACGACAAGCAGTTCGTGGGCAGCTACGCCAACCCGGAGCTCGCCGGCCTGCTCCCGGTGCTCTACCCGGGCGTGTTCCCGAACTTGGCGGCCCTCGACGCCGCCAAGGCGGCCCGCGCCGACCTCATCGCCATCCTCCTCACGGGCATCCCGAGCGGGATCGTGACAGGTTTCCAGAACTACACCGGGCCCGTGCAGGCCGACATGCTCCGGCTCAACGTCGCCGTCCCGCCGGCGAGCAGCCCGAGCCTTCTCGGCCTCCTCGGGGGCGACCCCGCCGGCTTCCCGAACGGGCGGCGTGTCTTCGACGACGTCGTCTCCATCGAGCTGCGGGCGGTCGCCGGTCTCACCTACGCCCTCGTCGATTCGAAGTTCACGCCTGATGGCGCCGCCGGCGTTATCTACGATCTCGAGAACCCGGCCACGACGACACCGGCGCAGCTGTCCATGATCGGCGAGACGTACCAGTCGAGCTTCCCGTACCTCATGCAGCCGTACGGCGGCTTCCAGACGCCGTCGGCCACGCCATGAGCCTCACCCTGGGGCGGCCGGCCGCCGGCCCCTCCCACGGGCAGGGCGAAGGTTCTCGGGCGCCCGAGCCGCCCGAGGTGCGCCCGAGCCGGCCGAGCCGGGGGATCGCCGTCGACATCGGCGAGGACGTCGGTGCCCTCGTCCTCTACGCCGGGCCCGAGCGCGAATGGCTCGAGCCGGAGATCCACCCCGTCGGCAAGCCGGCGGCGCGCCAGCACGTCTGGGTGCTGGAACGAGTCGTCGGGTCGGGCACGGTGTACGCGGCCGTCTTCCCGTCGCTGCGACAAGGCCGCTACGGCGTCTGCTCGCCCGACGGCGTCACGGCGCAGGAGGTCGAGATCACCGGCGGGAAGGTGACCGAGGCGTCCTGGCTCTAGGGCTCCGGTGTCCGCCGCCCAGGGCCCGGACGGCAGTCTCAGCCGGAGCCCTCCCCCTCGAACTTGCGCCGGAGGACCTCACGCCGCTGCTGGATCTCGCGGTAGGTGATCTGGCGGGTGTCGGTCGACAGGCCCATGGAGGCGCGCAGGCCGTCGAGGTCGATGGGTGTCGAGCGGACGTCGACGCCAACGTCGGCGGCGATGCGCTCGCCGTGGTGCTGGGCGAAATAGGCAGCGATGACGGCGATCTCCCCGAGCAGGTCGATCTCCGGCGCCATCGTGGCGACGGCGCCGTCGAGGAAGAGCATGTCCTTCACGAAGAGCATCAACTCCTTCGGCATGCGGACGCCGTAGGAGAGGAGCTGTTTCGTGAGGTCGCGGATCTGGGAGGTCAGCTCGTCGGCCGAGAGCGTGACGATGTCCTGGGCAGGCTTGTCGAGGCCGAGATCCCGGATGACGTCCTCCGTGCGCGCTCCGAGCGGGAGGGCCCCGAGGGTTCGCAGGGCTTCGATCTGGCCGACGACGTCGTTCGTCGTCCCACCGACGAGCAGCCGGAGAAACCCGAGCCGCTGCGGCTCGTCCAAGCGCCCGGTGATCCCGTGGTCGAGGAGCGCCACCCGCCCGCTCGGCTGCACGAAGAGGTTGCCGCCGTGCAGGTCGCCGTGGAAGACGCCGTAGAGGAGCGCCCCCTCGAGGAAGCTGATCACCTCGCTGCGGAGCACCGCTGGCGTGTCGATGCCGGCTCCCCGCATGCCGGTGACGTCGTCCCAGGCGAAACCCGACAGCTCCTCCATCACGAGCATCTTCTTCGTGACGAGGCGCGGGTGCGGCCGCGGGACGATGATGGAGCGCTGGTTCGTCATCGCCAGCACCCGGCCGACGTCGAGCATGTTGGCAGCCTCGAGACGGAAGTCGAGCTCCTCGACGATCGTCTCGGCGAAGAGCTCGATGAGGGCAGGGGGGTTGGCGAGAGCCGAGACGGGGATGCGTCCCACGAGGAACGGCGCCATGAAGCTCATGACGGCCAGGTCGTGGTGGACGAGCTCAGCGACCCGGGGGCGCTGCACTTTGACGACGACGCGCTCGCCCGAGTGCAGCACGGCCCGGTGCACCTGCGCGATGGAGGCGGCAGCGATCGGGGTCGGGTCGAAGGTGGCGAAGGTGCCGGAGAGAGGTCCCGCCAGCTCGGACTCGAGCGTCGCCCGGACGGTCTCGAAGGACTCGGCCGGGACGCGATCGCGCAGCAGCTTGAACTGTGACACGACCTCTTCGGGGAAGATGCCGTCACCGGACGAGAGGATCTGGCCGAGCTTGATGTAGGTCGGGCCGAGTTGCTGGAACCCGATGCGAAGGCGCCTGGACAGGCCGCGGCGCGAGGTCGATCGGTCCTGGCGCCGCTCCCGCAGGTACCAGAGGGCGAGGGCCGAGCCGAGGAGGCCGGTCACGCGGGCGATCCTGCGCCATGGCGGCACGTAGCGGCGCCGGACAAGGCGGGGCACGTCCGCCCGTGTGCGCGCCCGGATGGCGTTCACGTGCCGGTGCCACGGGAGATCCTCCGGGTCGACGACCCAGGGAGCGCTCTCGGAGAACGAATAGAGCGCGACGTCGCTCGGCGTTCCGGAGCCAGCCGAGGACATCAGGGTTCAGGCGTGGGCGGCAGGTGAGGCGAAGCCGGGCGGTGCCATGACGAGGCAGCCGTTGTGCCCCCCGAAACCAAAGCTGTTCGACAAGAGGACGCCGGCCGGGAGCGGCCGGGGGGAGCCTGTGACGACGTCGAGGTGCATCTCCGGGTCGAGCTCCTCGAGGCCGGCCGTCGGGGGGATGAGCCCACGCTCGATCGTGAGGGCGCAGCAGACCGCCTCGATGGCGCCGGCGGCGCCGAGGGAGTGGCCCGTGACGCCTTTGATGGAGGTGACGACGGGTCCCGGTATGCCGAAGAGCTTCTCGAGCGCCTCGGCCTCCGCCAGGTCGTTGAGGGGCGTGGAGGTCCCGTGGGCGTTCACGTGAGCCACGTCGGCCGGCGTCACGCCGGCGTCCTCGAGGGCGAGCTCCATGCACGCGAGCGCTCCGGTGCCCCCCGGGGCGGGGGCGGTGATGTGGTGGGCGTCCGCCGTGGAGGCGCTCCCGAGCACCTCGGCGTAGACATGCGCACCGCGCTCGAGGGCGAGGTCGAGCTCCTCGAGGACGAGGGCGGCGCCCCCCTCGGCGATGATGAAGCCGTCGCGCCTGCGGTCGAAGGGCCGGGACACGCCCGAAGTGGACAGCGCCGTCATGTTCGAGAAGGCGGCGATGCCGATCTCAGCCATGGCCGCTTCTGCGCCCCCGGTGATGACGGCGTCGCACCGGCCCGACTGGATCAGGCGGGCGGCGTTGCCGATGGCTTGAGTCCCGGCGGCGCACGCCGTCACGACCGTCTCGCACGGTCCGCGCCAGCCGAAGCGCATCGAGATGGCGGCCGCCCCGGCGTTGCCCATGATCATCGGGACGAGGAAGGGCGACACCCGCCGGGGTCCCTTTTCGACGAGGACGGTGATCTGCTGCTGGAGGGTTTCGAGGCCGCCGACGCCCGTGCCGAAGATGACGCCCGCCCGTGCGGGGTCGACGGCGACGTCGCCGGCGTCGTCGAGGGCCATCTGCGCGCTGGCGACGGAGAACTGCTGGAAGCGGTCGGCCCGGCGCGCCTGCTTGACGTCGAACCACGGGCTCGGGTCGAAGTCGTGCACGCGGTGCTCGCCCACCGGTGCGGGGGAGCAGAGGCCGTCGAAGAAGGCGTCGTTCCCGATGCCGCAGCACGACACGACGCCGACACCGGTGACGGCGACGCGCCGCCGACCGGAGGCTGGCATCAGAGCTTCGAGGTCACGAGGTCGAAGGCCTGGCCGATCGTGACGACGCCGTCGAGCTCGCTCTCCTCCACCGTGATGTCGAAGGCCTCCTCGAGCGCCATGACGAGCTCGACCACCTCGAGGCTGTCGGCTTCGAGGTCGTCGGAGAACTTGGCGTCGAGGGTGATCTTCTCGGCCGGAACCTGCAGAACCTCGACGGCGCAGGACTTGAACTTGTCGAAGGCCGCTTCGTTATCCACGTCAGGAAATCTCCTTGTTGTCGGTGGCGAGTTGTCGGCGGCGAGCCGACTCGTCGCCGGCGGGTTGTCGGTGCTCGTTCTCGGGTCTTCGGGTCTCGTGTCTCGCCTGCTGTTATGGCGCCTGGCTCAGTGGCCCATCCCGAGGCCGCCGTCCACTGGCAGCACGGCGCCTGTGATGTAGGCCGCCTCGTCGGAGACGAGAAACGCCACCGCCGCCGCGACCTCTTCCGGCACCGCCGCACGACCGAGTGGGACCGCTGTGGTCAGGGCCTCCAAGCGTTCAGGGCTCAGTGCAGCGATCATATCGGTGGTCACCAGGCCCGGGGCGACGACGTTGCAGGTGATGTTCCGGCCGGCGAGTTCGCGGGCGAGCGAGCGGGCGAAGCCGATGAGGGCCGCCTTGGAGGCGGCGTAGTTCGTCTGGCCGGCCGAGCCCAGCATGGCGACCACCGACGAGATGAGGACGATGCGCCCGAAGCGGGCGCGAACCATCTTGGCGCTCGCCCGCTTGCAGGCTCGGAAGACGGCCGTCAAATTCGTGTCCATCACCCGGTTCCAGCGTTCGTCGCTCATGCGCAGCAGCAGGGAGTCGTCGGTGACGCCGGCGGCGCAGACGAGGATCTCGACCGGGCCGAGCTCGGCTTCGACCTCGTCGAAGGTCCGCTCGAGGTCAACGGGGTCCGTCACGTCGCAGGCGAGGGCGACAAGGGGATGGGTGCCCTCCGGGCCGGCGAGAGGGCTCGGTTGCTGCGTCCGCCACGTGACGGCCACTCGGTACCCGTCCCGTTGCAGGTGGCGGGCGCACGCGAGGCCGATGCCCCTGGACCCACCGGTGACGAGAGCCACGCGCTCGTTGCGGTCCGCTTTCGCCGGGCTCTCAGAGGGGTGCTCGAGGCTGCTCACGATCCCCAGCGCAACACGGCGCTCGCCCAGGTCATCCCGGCCCCGAACCCGGACAGCAGCACGAGGTCGCCGTCGCTCAGGCGGCCCTCGTCGGCCGCCTCCGCCAAGGCGATCCCCATCGAGCCGCTCGAGGTGTTGCCGGTGCGGTCGAGCACGATGGCCGACTTCTCCGAGGCGAGTCCGAGCCGCTGCACGGCGGCGTCGATGATCCGCTGGTTGGCCTGGTGGGGCACGAACAAAGCGATGTGGTCGGCCTTGACCTCGGCCGCCTCCAGCACCTTGATGGCGGAGTCGACCGACGCCCGCACGGCCCGGCGGAAGACCTCTCGGCCCTCCATGACGATGTAGCCGCCCTGGTCACAGTAGAGAATGGACGTGAGCGAGCCGTCGAGCCCCAAGTCATAGGAGAGCAGGAGCTCCCGGTCGGGCCGCGCTTCAATGACGACGGCCCCGGCGCCGTCGGCGAAGAGCACGGCCGTGGCCCGATCCTCCTGATCGGTGATGCGCGAGAGGGTGTCGGCGCCGATGACGAGCGCTCGTTTGTAGCCGACGCCGAGCATCGAGACCGCCGTCACGAGCGAGTAGACGAAGCCGGCGCAGGCGGCGTTCAGATCGAAGGCCGACCCGCTACAGCCGAGCTCGGCGTGCACGGCGGACGACGTTGCCGGCACGGCCTGATCGGGCGTGGTCGTGGAGAGGATGAGGAGGTCGATCTCGGAGGCGTCGTTGCCCGATTTGGCGAGGGCCGCCCGCCCGGCCTCCACGGCGAGGCTGCTCGTCGTCCCACCATGTCGGCGCTCGTGGATGCCGGTCCGCTCGACGATCCACTCGTGGGTCGTGTCGAGGCGAGCCTCGAAGTCGGCGTTCGTCACCACCTTGTCCGGGAGGGCGTGACCCCAACCGGTGATGGCGGCGCCAGGGTAGGTGAAGGTCAACGACCCTCCTTGCTCGAGTCGGTCGAGGCCCGCAGCCAGGCGACGGGCTGTCCTGTCGTCACGCGCTCGCCGGGCAGGACGAGCACGCCCTCTATCGAACCGGCGAAGGCCGAGCGGATCTCGGCATCACCGACGTGCCCGATCAAACCCCCGACCTCGATCGGCACGGGGGCATGCTCGCCGGCGCCGGGACCCGGCATGAGGCCGGCGACCGCGAGGTCCGGCTCGAACAGTCCTGCGGAGGGCGAGACGACGAGGCGCTCCGACATGTGGAAGCGCTCGCCCACGCGGGCATCCAGCGCCTCCTGCTGAGCGGCGCTCCGGCCGGCGAGGGACTCGAGCAGCCGGTCGAGGTCGTCTGGTGTCGAGACCGAGACGGCGATCGTTTCGAGGGTGGGCAGGACTCGACGGGCGAGGCCCGTGAGGACGCCCCCGGGGCCCAGCTCGAGGAACGTCTGGGTGCCGGCGGTGGCGAGGGCGTCGAGCGTCTGACGCCAGCGCACCGGGCTGCACAGCTGCGCCGAGAGCAGCCGCTGCCACTCGTCGGCCTCGGCGTGGCCGCGGGCGTCGACGTTGGCGATGACGGCTGGCTCCGGTGCGTGGAACGTCGCCGAGGCGAGGGCTTTCCGCAGACGGTCGCGTGCGGGACTCATCAAGGGCGTGTGGAAGGCTCCGCCGACCGGGATGGGGAGCACTTTCTTGCCGCCCATGTCCTTTGCCACCCGGCCGGCCTCGGCGACGGCGTCGACCGTGCCGGCGATGACGACCTGACCGGGGGCGTTGTAGTTCGCCACCCAGACGTCCCCCTCGGCAAGAGTGCAGGCCGACTCGACGGCGTCGTCGTCCATCCCCAGCACGGCGGCCATCGTGCCCGGGTTGACCTCGGCGGCATGTTGCATGGCGGCACCGCGCTCGGACACGAGGCGGAGGGCGTCTTCGTAGTCGAGGGCTCCGGAGGCGACAAGGGCCGTGTACTCCCCGAGGCTGTGGCCGGCACAGAGCCCGGGCTCGAGACCCACTCGCTCGGCGCCGTCGAGGACGATGAGGCTGAGGACGAACGTTGCCAGCTGGGCGTTGTCGGTCTGTTTGAGCGTGTCCGGGCCGGCGTCACACAACAAGGCTGCGACGTCACGGCCAGTGATGTCGGACGCCTGCTCTGCGAGCTCGAACGAGGGATGGTCCTTCCAGGGCGTGCCCATTCCCGGCCGCTGCGATCCCTGCCCAGGAAACGTGAACGCGAGCACCGCACCTCCTCGAGGATGTCCGGCGCCCGAGGGAAGTGCCGGACCTGCCTCTCTTTGACCGTAGACGGCCCGGAATGGTTACTGACGGCATTTGCGCCTTGACGTGGGCGGCTTCGGGTCGAGGGGTCGCCGCTGCCCGCCTGCACGATGGCGTCGTGGTAGTGGATTCGGGACACATGTGTCCGAAACTCACTACCAAGCCTGCCCGAGCGCGTCGTGGTAGTGGGTTCGGGACACATATGTCCGAAACCCACTACCAAGTTCTCGCCCGGGCGGCCGCCCCGCCTACTCGCGGCCCGCCCCTCCGCCCGCCGGCCTGACGTCACCAGCGCAGCTCCGCCCGCACGGCGAGGTGGTCGGAGTTGCCGACTCGCAGCACCTCACCGGCCACGACCGTGACGGCACGGTTGACGAGGATGTGATCCGTCTGGCTGTGGGGGCGCCAGGCCGGCCAGGTGCGACCCCGCACGGCCCTCCGCCATCCCGGCAGGAGGAGGCTGAGCGGCGGCCCCCACATGTTCATGTCCCCGGCGAAAGCGGCCGGCCCACCTCTTGTCGGCATCTGCGCGTAGAGGCGACGGAGCTGCCAGGGCGAGCCTGCCGTCAGATGGGCTCCATGAGTCGCGATGATCGTGAAGCTCCCCTCCCCGGAGCCGCCGCCGCCGTCAGCAGTGGTGGGCGTGGTGGCCGCCGCCGCCGCAGTCGCCTGGCCCGCGCCGACGTCCAGCCCGACGATGAGGGCGCCACGACGCGTGAAGTCGCGCCGCAGCCGTCCGAGCTCGACCGCCTCGGTGCTCGCCACCTTTGGTCGCGAGAGGACGGCGAGCCCCCAGGTGCCCTCCTCGTAGCCGGCCAGGCTGGCACGCTGGGCGTAGTCGACCCGGCCGCCGACCCGGATGGCCTTCAGGGTGGTCGGGAAGACCGTTCGCGGCTGCCATCCCCTGCCTTTCTCGATCCCCTCGCGGCGGCGCCAGGCCCGCGACAAGGGGAGCTCGACCGGCGTGTAGCCGAGTTGCGCGGAGATCTCGTCCGCCTGGCTCGCCCCGTCCAGGGGCGCGAAGATCTCCTGCAGGGCGATGACGTCGGCATCCAGTTGTCGGCAGGCCTCCCCGAGGTCATAACGCCAGCCCCATCCGTCCATGCCGGCGTGGGTGTTGAGGCTCGCCACGCTGAGTTCGGGCACGCGGCGGCAGGGTAGTCGAGGAGCCGGCCCGAAGTAGCAGCGCCGGCCTCAGCCGGCGCTTGATGCTGCCCAGATGTTGACTCCGCTCTCGGTTGCGTAGCGGTCGATCTCCTGCAGCTCTTCGGGAGAGAAGCCGAGTGCGTCCGCGCTCGCCACGTTCTGCTCGAGCTGCGCCAGGCTGCTGGCTCCGATCAAGGTCGAGGTCACCCGAGGGTCTCGCAGCGACCAGGCCAGAGCCATTTGGGCAAGTGTCTGGCCCCGGTGCTTGGCGATCTCGTCGAGCCCGCGCACCTTGGTGAGGGTTTCCTCGCTCAGCCAAGCCCGATCCAGCGATCCCGCTTGGCTGGCGCGGGAGCCGGCAGGGACTCCTCCCAGGTAACGGTCGGTGAGCAGGCCCTGCGCCAGGGGAGAGAAGACGATGCAACCGACGCCTAGGCCCTCCAGGGTGTCCAGCAGCCCATGCTCGATCCAGCGATTGAACATGGAATAAGAAGGCTGGTGAATCAGGAGGGGCGTGCCGTACTCGGCGAGGATGCCCGCCGCCTCCACGGTGCGTGCAGGCGAGTAGGAGGAGATTCCGACGTAGCGGGCCTTGCCCTGGCGCACGGCGGTGTCGAGTGCCCCCATCGTCTCCTCGAGTGGGGTCTCCGGGTCGAAACGATGGGAGTAGAAGATGTCCACATATTCGAGCTGCATGCGCCGCAAGCTCGCCTCCAGGCTGGCGAGGAGGTACTTGCGCGAGCCCCACTCTCCGTACGGGCCGGGCCACATGTCGTAACCCGCCTTCGTCGAGATGACGAGCTCGTCGCGGTACGGAGCGAGGTCGCCGCTGAAGACCTTGCCGGCGTTGGACTCCGCCGCCCCGTAGGGAGGGCCGTAGTTGTTGGCGAGGTCGAAATGCGTGATCCCCAAGTCGAAAGCCCTCGTCAGCATGTCGTTGATCTCATGAAAGGGCCGGGCGCTGCCGAAGTTCTGCCAGAGCCCGAGGGAGACGAGGGGAAGCTTCAGCCCACTGCGGCCGCAGCGGCGGTAGTCGATTCGCTCGTAACGGTTCTCGGCCGCGATGTAGGACACGGCGCAAACCTAGACGAATCTCCCCCGAGGGGCCTGGCCTCGGTTGTGCCCTTGGCGAGGCGTTCGTGCGGGCGACGGTCGCCATGGCGGCCGCCGCCACGCCCACGGAGCGCCGCTACCCGTTCTTCACTTCAACCTTCCAGGAGCACTCGGAGATGATCCGCAGATTCAACAGCCCCGTGCCGCCGTAGTGCGCCGTTCCTGAGCCCTTCGTGCCGAGCTCATCGACCGGGGCGTCACTGGCGACTTCACTGCCGCCCTGATTGACCTCCAGGATGAAGTTGCCGGACGGGCTGCACTTGTACTGCCAGGCGACGGTCCAGGGCGCGAGCGAGACGTGGAAGGAGGTGGTCGTCACGATGCCGGATCCCGACTGTTTCAAGACGACCTGATGGGGGGGAACGGACACGATCGTCGTCGTCGGGGCGACCGTCGTGACCGTCGACACCGATGCATGGTGGTACACCTTCGACGCCACGATGCCGATGAGCGCGCCGAGGATGGCCAGGAACACGAGGCCGATGACACCGAGCCGGACATTGTTGTTCC
>DASPSK010000086.1:0-2127 GCA_035623975.1 Acidimicrobiales bacterium
CCGTGACCCTCATCGTCTCCGAGGGTCCTGGCGACACGGTGCCCCCAGTGGTGGGGGAGAACTACCTCGCCGCCGAGCAAGCCATCCGCAAGGCCGGGCTCAACCCCCAGGTGACGTTCAAGCCGAGCTCCCCGATCAGGAAGAACATCGTCCTCCACGAGGCTCCACCCGGCGGCACCCAGCAGGCTCCGGGCACGACCGTCACCTTGACGGTCGGGCAGGGACCGCTGGCGACCGTCACGGTGACCAACCCAGGGCCGCAGACCTCGCCGGCAAACACCGCCATCTCCGGCTTGCAGATCGTCGCCACCGATTCCGCCTCCAACCCTCTGACTTTCTCGGCGACGGGTCTGCCCCCGGGGCTGTCCATCAGCGCCACCGGGATGATCTCGGGAACCCCGACGACGCCGGGCCCCTACACCGTCACGGTGACGGCGACGGACACGACGACGAGTGCGACCGGCACAGCAACGTTCCCGTGGATGGTGACACCCGGTGGAGGCGGGGGCGGCCAGGTCACACCGAGCCGGGCGCAGTCCCCCGAGCTGACGTCAGCGGCCCTCCGCGCCCGTCGGACGGTCACGGCCCGCTGAGGCTGTCATCAAGGCGAGGAAGTTCGCCAGCAGATCCTTGCCCGCCTGCCCGGTGAGGATGGACTCGGGATGGAACTGCACGCCCTCGATCGGCAGCTGGCGGTGGCGGAGGCCCATGACGAGGCCGTCGGCTGTGCGCGCGCTCACCTCGAGGCACTCGGGCACGGACGCCGCCGCCACCACGAGGGAGTGGTAGCGGGTCGCTCGCAGCGGGTTGGGGAGCCCGGCGAGGAGGCCTCGGCCGTCGTGGATGACGTCTGCGGCCTTGCCGTGCACGATCTCGCCCGCTTGCACGACCTCACCCCCGAACACCTCGCCGATGCACTGGTGCCCGAGGCACACGCCGAGCACGGGCAACCCGGCGGCACCGAAGAAGCCGATGGCCTCATTGCTGACCCCGGCGTCCGCCGGCCGGCCGGGCCCGGGAGACACGAGGAGGGAGGCCGGCTCGAGGGCCTGTAGCCCCGCGAGGTCGACGTCGTCGTTGCGGACCACGACCGGCTCGGCACCGAGCTCACCGAGGTACTGGACGAGGTTGTAGACGAAGCTGTCGTAGTTGTCGATCACCACGACCCTGGCGCCCGTCATGGGGGAGGAGGCTACCGGGCTTCCTGGCGCGACCACCTTCGCCGCAGGCCCTATCCTGGCCAACCGTGCCAGAAACGACTTCGGGCGAAGGCGATCCCACCACCGACCCGACCGACCTCGCCGATGAGGGTGATGAACCCGCCGAGGCAGGCGGCGAGGATGACGAGGCGGAGGAGGGGGCGCGCGACGACGCCTCCGAGGGCCCAGAGGACGAAGAGGGCCTGCCGGAGACCCCGACCCCGAAGAGCAGGCGGACGATCCGAGACGCGGCGGCCGCCCAGGCGACCTCGACAGCTGCCAGCCCACCGCGGTCCGGGCGTGCCACTCCCAAGGGCGGCGCGAGCAAGCAGGCGTCGAGGCCGGGCCGCTACACGCCACCCATCCCCAAAGAGAAGCGGCAGAGCCCGCGGTGGTTCGGACCGGCGCTGCTCGGGTTTCTCATCCTCGGCCTGCTGACGATCGTGCTGAACTACGTGAACGTCCTGCCCGGGGGGACGAGCAACTGGTACCTCATCTCCGGCATCGTCCTCATCGTCATCGGCCTGTTCATGGCGACCTTCTACCATTGAGGCCGTCCGGCCCCCGGGCCGGAGGGGCTCAGAGCCGCTCGATGATCGTGGCGTTCGCGAGCCCGCCGCCCTCGCACATCGTCTGGAGGCCGTAGCGGCCGCCCGTGCGCTCGAGCTCGTTGAGCAGCGTGGCCATCAGTTTGGCGCCCGATGCGCCGAGCGGGTGCCCGAGTGCGATGGCGCCACCGTTGACGTTGACGCGGCTCATGTCCGGGTGGTGCTCCTTCTCCCACGCGAGCACGACGGAGGCGAACGCCTCGTTGATCTCGACGAGGTCGATGTCGTCCATGGAGAGCTTCGTCCGCTCGAGGATCCTCGCCGTGGCGGGGATCGGGCCCGTGAGCATCGTCACCGGGTCGACGCCGACGACGGCGAAG
>DASPSK010000096.1:0-2682 GCA_035623975.1 Acidimicrobiales bacterium
CCGCCCTGGGCATCCTGGGAGCTCGGGCCTGGCTGGTGCCGCTCAACACCCGACTCAAGGGTGACGAGGCGTCGTACATTTTGCGCAAGACCGATGCACGCGTCCTCTTCGTCGCCGACGGTTTCCTCGGTGCGGACTACACGGGTTCGCTCCGGGCTGTCGCACCGGACCTTCGGGCATTGGCTGACGTCGTCGAGTTGCCACTCCCCGCCGATTCGGGCAGCCCCGGCTGGGAAGCGTTCCTCGGGCGCGGGGACGAGATCGAATCGGCGCGGGCCGAGGCCTCCATCGCCGCCGGCTCCCCCGACGACGTCAGCGACGTCATGTTCACATCGGGAACGACGGGAGCGCCCAAAGGGGTGCTCTTGCGGCACGGCGCCTCGCTCCGCGGGTACGAGGTCTTCGGGAGGCATTTCGGGCTGAAGCCGCACGACCGATACGTCATACCCACGCCGTTCTTCCACTGCTTCGGCTACAAGGCTGGATGGCTGGTCTCGCTCATGACCGGAGCCGTGGCGTTCCCCCTCGCCGTCTTCGACGCTACCGCGGTGCTCGAGCTCATGGCACGTGAGCGCATCACGCACATGCCCGGTCCTCCGACCATGTTCGCCGCGCTTCTAGACCATCCGAGCCGGAAGGAGTTCGACCTCTCGGCCCTCGACCACGCCGTCATCGGCGCAGCATCGATTCCCTCGCTCCTGGTCCGCCGTATGCGCGAAGAACTCGGGATCGGCTGGATCCTGTCCGCCTACGGATTGACCGAGAACCATGCGCTCGCCACACTCACCGCGCCCGACGACCCGCCCGACGTGGTGGCGACGACGGTGGGGCGGCCGCTGGCGGACATCGAGTTGCGTCTGGCCGACGACGCCGGACGCGAGGTGCCGGCCGGGAGCCAGGGGGAAGTGCTCCTCCGGGGTCCGTTCCTCTTCAGCGGCTACTACGACGACGAGGAGGCGACGCGCCGCACGCTCGTCGACGGCTGGCTGCACACCGGCGACGTGGGCCGCTTCGACGAGGACGGCTACGTCCACATCACCGATCGGAAGAAGGACATGTTCATCGTTGGCGGGTTCAACGTCGCGCCGGCCGAGGTGGAGAAATCCATCATGGCCATGCCGGGCGTGTCGCAGGTGGCCGTGGTGGGCATGCCCGACGACTACTACGGCGAGGTCGGTGCCGCGTTCGTGATCCCGTGCCAGGGGGCGCATGTCACCGCGGATGAGGTCGTGGCCTACGCCCGCGAGCACTTGGCCAACTTCAAGGTGCCACGCCGGGTCGAGATCGTCGAGACCCTCCCGCTGAACGCCACGGGCAAAGTGCTCAAGACCGAGCTGCGCCAGCGCCTGGAGCACTTGCCACGTTGAACCCGAGTGCGTACCCCAAAGACGGCTTGTGACCGTGCGATACGCTCACAAGCTCGTGCAACCGATGTCGACGGAGCTGGTGGCGGCGGAGGACATCGGTGTCGACCCCAAGCGACTCGAGCTCTTCTGGGCCCGCGTCCAGCTCGAAGTCGATCACGGTCCGCTCCCGAGCGCCCAAGTCGCCGTCGCACGGCGGGGCAGGCTCGTCGCGTTCGAGACCTATGGCGATGCCACCAACGGACATCGGTACATCCTCCAGTCCGTGGGAAGGAATGTCGTCGCCGCGGTGACGTGGAAGTTGCTGGGAGAGGGGGTACTGGAACTCGAAGAGAAGGTGGCCGACGTGATCCCCGAGTTCGGGACGAACGGCAAGGACGTTGTCACCGTCGAGCAAGTGCTCACCCACACGGGCGGGTTCCCGTTTGCCCCTCTTGGCTATCCCAAGATGCTCGATCGCCGGTCTCGGCTGGAGGCCTTCTCGCGATGGCGCCTCGACTGGGAGCCTGGCAGCAGGCTGCAGTTCCACCTGACCTCGGCCGCCTGGGTCATCGCCGAGCTGGTCGAGCGGCGGACCGGCAAGGCCTTCGCCGAGTACCTGCGGACGGAGATCGTCGAGCCTCTCGGCTTGGGGTTCGTCCTCCCGCTGTCCGTCGATCGCTTCCACGAGGACCTCGCGGTGCCCACAGCCACCGACCGCACGAGCGACGACCAGGAGGTGGATCCCTGGGGTCCGTGGTACCTGGCCAACCCCGAGATCCTGGCCGCCGGTGAGCCCAGCCACTCCATCGTGGGGTCAGCCGCCGACCTCGTCCTGCTGGGCCAGGCCCTCTTGCATTCGGGACTGTGGGACGAGGACACGGTGGCCGACGCCATCCGGATCCGGCGCTCCGAAGCGCCCTTCGGCGAGCAGATCTACGGAGGAAGCCCCGAGACGGCCAACGTGGGCCTCTTCTGCATGGTCAGCGGCGAGCACGGCGGGAACAGCTTCACGCCGCGTTCTGGTTCGCCTCGCACATTTGGCCATCGGGGCGCGCCGGCCCAGCTTGCCTTCACCGATGCCCAGACCGGCACCTCGTTCGCCTTTCTCACCAACGGCTACCCGCTGGCCGGGTATGACTACTCGCTGCAGGGCGTCAACCTGGTCGTCAACGTCGGGAACCTTGGAAACGATCTCATTGCCTGAGCGGACACCAGCGCGACGGAGGCGAGCATGACCAGCACGGACGTGGCGGCATTCGACTGCGACACGCACATCTACGAGCCACGGGACGCCATGACGCGGTACCTGCCCGACCGCTTCCAGGACCGGTCCGTC
>DASPSK010000098.1:0-2365 GCA_035623975.1 Acidimicrobiales bacterium
GTCCACGAAACCCAAGGCCTCCGTCGTGGTCAGCTCCCTCGGATCGCGCACGCCGGAGCTCGACAGGCAGTGGACGCACGAGAGGTTGCAGCCGTAGGTGAGCTCCCACGTGAGGCAGATGGGCGCGTCGAGCCCGCGAGAGAGCTCGTCGCTCAGGCGCTCAGCGGCCATGGGCGTCCGCCGCCTTCGCTTCCGCTTCGGCCTCGGCGCGGGCGCGCGGGCGCACGACGTCGCCGCCCGCGAGCAAAGCGAGCGCCCGCACGAGGCTCGGCCGGCGCGAGGCGGCGATCCCGAGGGCGGCCATCGACTCGGTCACCGAGGCGTGCGAGCCGAGCTCGCCGACGAGGCGAACGAGCTCGGGCGAGCGCAGGAACGTCAGCCGCCGGTTGCCGTAGTGGTACGCCAGCGCCCCGAACGGCTCGCTTCGCAGGGCGACGTCGGGGTGCAGCTCGTAGGGGCGTGCCGGGTCGAAACCCGTCTCAGTAGACGCCGCACATCCCATCGATGGAGATCTCCTCCACGAGCAGCTCCTCCTCGACGAGCCCGTCTGCGCAGGGCGTCCCGGGCGGGGCGGGCACACTCGCCTCGGCCTGGTCGGCCTCGACCTCCTCGGTCAGGTCGGCCACGACCTCCTCGGCCAGGTCGGCCACGACCTCCTCGGTGGCGGCTTTCTCAGAGACAGGGCTGCGCCCTGCGGCGAGGATCTGCGTCGCGGTCATGCGGCCTCCAGGCTCAAGCGCCCGGCGGGAGCGGGCAGCGATGCGGGCGATGATAGTGAAGGCTCCCGCACGGGCTCAGCGGTTCACGGGCTCAGCGGTTCACGGGCTCACACCCCCGCCCGGGGCCACGAGAGCACCGCCGTCGACGACGAGCGTGTGGCCCGTCACCCAGCGGGCGGCGTCCGAGGCGAGAAACAGCGCCGCCGTGGCGACGTCGTCGGGCTCGCCGATCCGCTGGAGGGGCAGGCGGCGGGCAACGGCGTCCTCCCCTCTCTCCCACAACGCCCGGGCGAGCTCGGTGCGGACGAGCCCCGGGGCGATGGCGTTCACCCGGACCGGCCCGAGCTCGCCTGCGAGCTGGCGGGTGAGGTGGATGACGGCAGCCTTGGTGACGTTGTACCAACCGATGCCCGGCTCCACGGCGAAGCCGCCGATGGAGGCGATGTTGATGACCGATCCGCCGTGCTGGGCCATGGAGGCCCTGTGGGCGAGTTGCGTCCAGACGAGCACCGCCGTCTGATTCACCTGCACCGTCTTGTTGGCACGGGGCAGGTCCATGTCGACGAGGCGGCCGAAGTACGGGTTGGTGCCGGCGTTGTTCACGAGGATGTCGATGCGGCCGAAGTGGTTCATCGTGTGGGCGACGCAGGCTTCGGCCTGGTCCGGCTCGCCCGAGTTGGCGGCGAACCAGGCGACGTCACCGCGAATGGAGGCGGCGGCGGCCTCGAGGGCGTCGGCCTTGCGGGAGGCGAGCATCACCCGGGCCCCTGCCTCGGCAAAGCGCGACGCCGTGGCGAGCCCTATGCCGCGAGAGCCGCCCGTCACCAGCGCCACCTTGCCGTCCAGTCTGAGATCCATCGTCACACCGTAGGCTCCGCACAGTGTCAGGCCTCCACCCCGCCGCCCCACAGGAGCCGGGCGCCCGGGGCGAGAACCGCCTAGGCGCCGAGACGAGCCCGTACCTGCGCCAGCACCGCCACGACCCCGTCGACTGGTACCCGTGGGGGCCGGAAGCCTTCGCGCGGGCGAAGGAGCTCGACCGACCGCTCTTCCTCTCCATCGGCTATTCGGCCTGCCACTGGTGCCATGTCATGGCGCACGAGTCCTTCGCCGACGAGGCAACCGCTGAGGAGATGAACCAGGCCGTCGTGGCCATCAAGGTCGATCGGGAGGAGCGGCCGGACGTGGACGCCGTCTACATGGAGGCCGTGCAGGCGGCCACGGGCCATGGCGGATGGCCGATGAGCGTCTTCGCCACACCGGACGGCCGGCCGTTCTACACGGGCACGTACTTCCCCAACCGCCCGGGCGGCGGCGTTCCGACGTTCCGCCGCGTGCTCGCAGCCGTCACCGACGCTTGGGACAACCAGCGCGAAGCCGTCGTCGACCAGGCAGAGGCCCTCTCGGAAGCCGTCGCCCGGCGGTTGGCCCCACCGGCGCCACCGTCCAGGGAAAGCCTCGATGGTTCCGGAGGCGCAGCCCTCGAGGCCTCGCCCCTCGACGGCGCCGCCGTCCGATCCGCCATCGAGGCGGCCTGCCGGCGTCTCGGGGAGATGGCGGACCGGGCGCACGGCGGTTTCGGACGGGCGCCGAAGTTCCCCCAGCCACTCTTCCTCGATCTCCTCCTGCGCGCCCACGTGGAGGGG
>DASPSK010000103.1:0-2147 GCA_035623975.1 Acidimicrobiales bacterium
GCGCCCTGCGCCGTCAGCCGACGATGCGCTCGCCGATGGGGCCAAGTATGAGCATGGGCAGATAGATGAGGCCGCCGACGATCACGATCACCCCGAGGAGGAAGACCACGAACGTCGGCCCGGTCGTGTCCAGGGTGGCTCTCGTGCGGGCGTGAACCCGCGCCCCGGCAAGTGAGCCGGCGATGGCGAGCGAGAGCACGATGGGCAGGAAACGCCCGACGAGCATGACCAATCCGAGCGTCGTGTCGTACCAGGTCGTATCGGCCGACAGCCCACCGAAGGCGGAGCCGTTGTTGTTGGCCACGGAGGCGTAGGCATACGTGATCTCCGAGAGGCCGTGGAAGCCTGGGTTGAGGATCGAGCTCGTACCGTCTCGGGTCACGAGGGAGACGCTTGCGAACACGAGGGTGACGATGGGGATCGTGAGCACGTAGGCGACGACGAGCTTCATCTGCGGTCCCCGGATCTTCTTGCCGAGGAACTCCGGTGTCCTGCCGACCATCAGCCCGGCCACGAAGACGGCGAGGAGGGCGAAGACGAGCATGCTGTAGAGCCCGCCGCCGTCGCCGCCCGGGCTGACCTCGCCGAGGAGGATGCCGATGAAGGCGCCGAGGCCCCCGACCGGCGTGTAGCTGTCGAGGGCCGAGTCGGTGGCACCGGCCGTGGTCCCCATCGTGCCGACCGTCATCAGGGCGGAGCCGTCGGGACCGAAGCGGAGCTCCTTGCCCTCCAGGTTGCCGCCCGGGTTGTCGTAGCTGACGACCTGAGAGACGCCCGCTGGCAGCAGATGGTTGCCGTGCGCCTCTGCCTGCATCGAGACGAAGGTGTGGCCGAGGAAGAGGAGGGCCATGACAGCCACGATGGCGTAGCCCTGCCGGCGTTTGTCGATGAGCCGGCCGAACATGAAGGCGATGGCGAACGGCAACACGATGACAAGCAGCAACTCGAACATGTTGGTGAAGCCGGTGGGGTTCTCGAAGGGGTGGGCACCGCCGGCGCCGTAGAAGCTGCCGCCGTTCGTGCCGAGCAGCTTGATGACCTCCATCGAGGCGACCGGGCCGCCGGGAATCTGCTGTGAGCCCCCGGCGAGTGTCGAGGCGGTGCGGAACCCGTGAAAGTTCTCGACCGCCCCCTGGCTCACGAGCACGAGGGCGCCAAGGATGGAGAGGGGCACGAACACCCGCACCAGACTCCGCGTGAGGTCCACCCAGAAGTTGCCGACCGTTCTTGCGTTGCCGGCGATGCCGCGGATGACGGCAAGGGCCACCGACAGTCCGACGGCGGCGGCCGTGAACTGGGCTACGACCAGCCCGGCCATCTGTGCCAGGTAGCTGGCTTGCGTCTCACCCTCGTAGGCCTGCCAGTTCGTGCCGGTGATGAAGCTGGCGGCGGTGTTGAAGGCCAGGAGCGGGGTCATGCCCGGCGCATGGGTCGGGTTGAGCGGGAGGACGCCCTGCAGGCGCAAGACGGCGTAGAGGAACAGCGTGGACACGAGCCCGAACGCCAGCACCGCCAGGGCGTAACGCTGCCAGGTCCAGCTGCTGTCCGGGTCGGTAGCCGTCGCGCGGTAGACGAGGCGTTCGATCGGCAGAAAGACGCGATCTCCCGGCGCTCGCCCCCCACGGAACGTGGCCGCCAGGTAGCGACCGAGCAGGGGCGCGGCCACGGCCGTGAAGACGACGACGAAGATGAGCTGCTCCCATCCCGCCAGGCTCATCCGAGTCGCTCCAGGGCGAGATTGAGCTCGAGGACGTTCACGACCGGCTCGCCGAGGAAGCCAAGCTGGCGACCCTGGATGTAGCGATGCACGAGCGAGATGACCTCCGAGGCGCCGAGATGGCGGACGCGGGCAACGCGGGGCGCCTGGTCGAGGGCGTTCTCGATGGAGATGTCGGGATCGAGCCCCGACCCGGAGGCCGTGACGGCATCGATGGGCACCGGGGCGCCAGCAGGGAGTCCGTTGAACGTCCGATAGGCGATGGCCCGCTCGGGCACCGTGCTGGGGTCACAGACGGAGGAGCCGTTCGGGTTGTGTTCGTAGCGCTGGCCGAGGCTCGGGCTCGTGACGGCGTTTCCCTGCGGGTCCACCGGGACACATGCCGGATCCGACGGAGTGGCGAACGGGTTCGTCGCCGATCGTTTGCCGT
>DASPSK010000140.1:0-5643 GCA_035623975.1 Acidimicrobiales bacterium
CAACGCGCTCACCATGGAGTTCACCGCCCTGGCCAACCACCGCAAGGCGATCCGGGCCGAGATCGCCGCCTCGGCGGAGCGCTACCGGGCCCAGCTGCGCGAGGGCTTCCGTTCCGTCTTCGAGCGCTACCGGGTCGGTGGCGGGGGCGGCGCCCCCTCGCCGGTCGTGAGCGCCGTCCTCATGACCGGCGTCTCCCAGATCCTCGTCATGGAGCAAGCGGTCCTCGGCATGTCGACCGGCCACGCCGAGACCGCTGCGTTCGTCGAGGAGCTGCTCACCCGCCTGGAGGGACCGCGGCGTCCCCCCGGCGCGGCGTAGCATCGGAGCCACCGACCGCCCGGGACGAACCCGAGAAGACCAAGAGGAGGCAGGCCCACCGATGCGCGTCATCGTCGACTTCGACCTCTGCGAGAGCAACGCCCTGTGCATGGCCGCGGCGCCCGAGGTCTTCGAGGTGCGCGACGACGACTTCCTCTACGTGTTGAACGAGCACCCGCCTGAGGAGCTGCGGGGCAAGGTGATGGAGTGCGTGCGATCGTGCCCGAAGCAAGCGATCTCGGTCGAGGGGTGAGCTCCGAGGAGGTGCTCGAGTCGCGGCCGGTCCGGGTCCGCATCGCCCCGTCACCGACCGGCTACTTCCACGTGGGCGGAGCGAGGACGGCGCTGTACAACTGGTGCGTCGCCCGTAGGAACCGGGGCACTTTCGTGCTCCGCATCGAGGACACCGACCGGGAGCGCCATCAGGAGGAGCAGTACGAGGGCATCTTGGAGGCCCTGCGGTGGCTCGCCATCGACTGGGACGAAGGCCCCTATCGCCAGTCGGAGCGCCGCGCCCTCTATTACGCCACCCTCGACCAGCTGTGGGAGGGCGGCTACGTGTATGCCTGCGACTGCAGCCGCGAGCAGGTGGAAGCGCGCACCGAGGGCCGCCCCACCCCGGGCTACGACGGCTTCTGTCGCCACCGCGGGCTGCAGCGGGGCCCCGGCAGGGCGCTGCGCTTCGCCGTGCCCGACGGCGGGGTGACGGTCGTGCACGACCTCATCCGCGGCGACGTCGAGTTCGCCAACGACACGATCGAAGACTTCGTCGTGGCGAAGTCCAACGGCGACGCCCTCTTCGTCCTCGCCGTGGTGGCCGACGACCGGGACATGGCCATCAGCCATGTCATCCGCGCAGAGGAGCACCTTCCCACAACCCCGAAGGCCGTGCTCCTCTGGGAGGCGCTCAACGTCCAGGCAGCCGTCAGCGGGATCGGCGCGGTCGAACCGCTGCCAGCCTTCGCCCATCTCCCCGTGCTCGTGAACGAGCGCCGCCAGAAGATCTCCAAACGCCGCGACCGCGTCGCCATCGAGGACTTCCGGGCAGAGGGCTACCTGCCCGAGGCGCTCGGGAACTACCTGGCGCTCCTCGGCTGGAGCTTTGCCGACGGCCGGGAGTTCTTCACCCGGGACGAGCTCGTCGAGGCGTTCCGCCTAGAGGACGTCAACCACTCACCAGCGTTCTTCGACATCCAGAAGCTCCTGCATTTCAATGGCGTCTACATCCGCCTGCTGAGCGACGAAGAGTTCACCGACCGCTGCCGCACCTGGGCGTCGGAGACGAAGAACCCGCTCGGGACGGCGCTGTACGGCACCGAGGCGTGGGCGGCCCTCGCACCGCTCGTGCGCGAGCGCGTCGGCGTGTTGAGCGAAGTGCCGGCCTATGTCGAGTTCCTCTTCGCCCCGGCCTTCCTGCTCGACGAGACGTCATGGGCGAAGGCAGTGGTGGGAGACGAGGCCGCAGGGGAGATCCTGGCGGAGGTGCGGGGGGGTTTTGAGGACCTGGGTGGAACGGAGTGGCAGGCGGCCGCCCTGAAGGAGGTCCTGACGAAGGTGGCCGAGGGGCACGGGCGCAAGCTCGGCAAGGCGCAAGCGCCCGTGCGCGTGGCGACACTGGGCCGGTCGGTCGGGCTGCCTCTCTTCGAGTCGCTCGAGGTGCTCGGTGGCGAGGAGACGCTGCGGCGGCTGAGCCACGCCCTCGACCGCCTGCGGCCCTAATCTGCGCCTTCATCTGCCGAACGTGGTCGGGGCAGGTACGAGAACACCGGCTGGATCGGCGCCTGATGGTACGCGAGTCAACGCGCCTGATCAGTCAGCAGGCGGGCGACTGTTAGCATTCGGCTCGCCCATTCGGGGGTGGTGTAATCGGCAACACGACAGGTTCTGGCCCTGTTATTAGGGGTTCGAGTCCTCTCCCCCGAGCTCTCGGAGCGCCGGGACCATCCTGTGCGATGGTCCCGGCATCGAGAGGCGACGGCGGCGCGGGTGGGAAAGAGAGGCGGACATGCGGGAAATCCTCGGAGGCCGGTCGGGGCGGTTGCGGCGAATCGGCGGCTCGGTGCTGCTGGCGGCCACGGGCGTGCTCACGGGCGCCTGCGGGCTCGCCAACGACGCCAGCAGCGCCATCACCGGGCCGTTGCTGGCCCTGAAGGACAGCGACACGGTCGTGGAGACAAACCTGACGACGGTCCTCCAGGTCCTGCAGGCAGGCGAGCCGGTCAGCCAGGCCGCCATCGCCACGACGGCGGGGCCGTCGACGAGCTACAGCGTCATCAGCGTGAGCCAGTCGCCGGGACAGCCGGTCGTCCTGGCGGGCTTCAACCAGCTCTCCGACGACTGCCTGGGCCTCGTCTACTTCGGCTCGTCCACCGCGGCGACCACGCCGGTTCTCGGCCAAACGTCGGGCACGGCGTACTTCTGGCTCCTGCGCACGAGCGCCTCTGCCTGTGACGCTGCCAGCTTCGCGGCCACGCCCGCCGTCCCGCAGGGGTGGCCGAGCGGCGACCCCTCCTCGTCGGGTTTCCCGCTTCCCTGACCCTAAGGTCGTAGCACCCGAACGGATCAGGAGTTGACAGGCACATGGACAACGGCCCACCGCGGGGTACCCGCGACCTGCTGCCGGACTCGGTGGCGCGCCGGGAGGCGGTCATCGCCGAGTTGGCGCGCAGCTATGGGCGTTTCGGCTTCCGGCGCATCGAAACCCCCTGCATCGAGGACATCGATCGCCTCACCTGGGGAGAGGGCGGCGACAACGAGAAGCTCATCTACCGGATCCTGCGTCGAGGGCTCGATCCCATCGTGGCCGCCGAGACGCCGCTCGCCGACGTCGTCGATCTCGGGCTGCGGTATGACCTGACCGTCCCGCTGACACGTTTCTACGCGAACAACGCCGGCAAGCTCGTCTCGCCCTACCGCTCCATGCAGATCGGGCCGGTGTGGCGGGCCGAACGCCCGCAGAGAGGTCGTTACCGCCAGTTCACCCAGTGCGATATCGACACGATCGGCGAACCGAGCGTGCTTGCCGAGGCCGAGCTGCTCGAGGGCACGCTGGCGGCTCTTGCGGCCATCGGCATCGAGCGTGTCACGGTGCGTGTGAACGACCGCCGCCTGCTGGCGTCGATGGCGCTGGAGGCGGGCGTCGACGCCGAGGCGCTCGCCCCGTTCTTCGTGACCCTCGACAAGCTCGACAGGATCGGCTGGCAGGGGGTGCGCGCCGAACTGGCCGAGCGGGGCTACACCCACGCGGTGGGGGCGCGTTGCGAGCAAGTCGTTGCCCTCTTGGCGAGCGCCGAGACCGCCTCCGAGGCCCTCGACCGTGCGTCGGATCTGCTGCCGGCATTGCCGGAGAGCGTGCTCGCCGATCTGCGGGCGACCTTCGACGCCCTCGGGCGGATCGAAGCGACGGCACCGCCCGAGGCGGTGGCTTCCCGCCTCGATGCCAGCGTCGTTCGGGGCATGGGCTACTACACCGGACAGATCTTCGAGTTCGCCCACCCTGACGCCCCGAGCTCCATCGCCGGAGGCGGCCGATACGACGGTCTCATCGGGCGGTCGCTCGGCACTCCGGTGGCGGCGTGCGGGATCTCGATCGGCTTCGACCGGGTGGTCGAGATGGCCCGTTTCTCCCCGCCCGACCTCGGGGTGGCCGTGCTCTACGCTGAGGGCGAACCGCCGGATGAGGTGCTGGAAACTGCTCGGCGGTTGCGCTCGGCAGCCGGCGCGGCCGCCCTCGTCGCCCTGAGGGGACAGCGACGGCTGCAGCTCGAGTCCCTGCAGAAGGAGGGCTACACCTCCTTCGTCGTCGTGGAAGCCGGCTCGGTGTCCCAGGAGCGACCCATTCGGCCATGACGCTCAGTCGTTTCGGGCACCGGCAGCAGGCTCGGTCGAGAGCTTGAGCGTCACGAGCTCGAACGGTCTGAGGTCAAGCTCCAGAACCCCTTCGGCGTCGACGGCGACGTCGGCGAGCTCCCGTTCGAGCGCATCGGCACGCGCCGCCGCCACGATCCGCACCGGAAGCGCCCCACCGAGGCGAAGCGACATCCTCGTGTGCGAGCCGGCCGGTTCGTAGACGCGTGCGACGATCTCGTCGCCGTTGTCGGCCCGCTTCAGGCTCGAGACCATCGCTTTGTCCACCTCCACGATGGACGCCCGAGACGGCCAGCGCGGCTCGGTGCTCTCGCCGCTCTCGCCGCTGAGGCCGTCCAACGGCACAGGGCGGAGGTGGAGGTTGAAGGCCTCCGCCTCCTCGGTGACCGAACCGGCACGACGCAGGGACGACGCCAGGCCGTCGTGGGCCATGAGGGCGTAGGAGAAACGGTGCGAGCCGAGGTCCGCCTCCGGGTCGGGCCACGTAGGACCGCGTAGCAGGGAGAGCCGCATCACCGAGCCGCGGACGTCGTAGCCGTACTTGCAGTCGTTCAGGAGGGCGGCTCCGCAGCCAGGTTCGCTCAGGTCCGCCCATCGCTGTGCGGGCACCTCGAAGCGAGCGGCGTCCCAGGACGTATTGGCGTGCGTCGGCCGTTCCACGTAGCCGAACTGCACCTCGAAGCTGGCGGAGGCTGCCCGCACGGCGAGCGGGAAGGCCACTTTAAGGAACCGGTGCCGCTCGCCCCACTCGACGTCGGTGGCGAACTCCAGCCGGGAGCTACCGGCCGTGAGCCGGATGTCCTGGGTGAGTCGCGAGCTCCCGAAGGCATGGACGACGCGGACGGCGGCCCGCACGGGGCCCGACTCGACCACCTCGATCGACTCGGCTCGGCGCAGCTCAACGGCGCGGGCAAAGGTGCCCTGATCGACGTCCCAGGCGTCCGTGTCGTTCGGCAGGTCTTGATGGAGCTGGAAGACGTTGCCGTGCGTGCCGGGGGTGATGAGCTGGCGGCCGCTGCGATGGTCGACGAGGGCCGAGATGGTGCCGTCGGGGTCGATGTGGGCGGTGAGGGTGCCGTTGGAGAGCCGGAAGCCCTGCCCGTCGGCCCCCACGGAGGCACCGCTGCCATGGCGGCCGGCGGCCGCCGGCTCCCCGGACGGGACGAGGGCGTAGCGGGCCCAGCCGCACCCAGGGACCGAGGCGAGGAAGCCAAGCTGGCCGTCGGCCAGCTCTTGCACCGCGCTGACGTCGAGGCTGCCGCCGGGCCCCTCGGCCGTGAGCGAGGTGCCCGCCTCCAGAGCGGCGCCCGGCAGCAATGACGGGTCGAGGACGACGAGATCGGTGCGCGGGTGCGAGCCGGCGTTGAAGACCACGACGGTGCCGGCAGCCCCACCGCCTCCGCCCAGGCGGGCGGCGATCGCCCCGCAGGCGCGCTCGATGACGTCCTCTGCGATGA
>DASPSK010000152.1:0-3721 GCA_035623975.1 Acidimicrobiales bacterium
GTCGCTACAACGACCGCTCCATCACGACGAAGTCGCGCTCCTGTCGCCATCTCGGCAACCTGACCACGGACTCATACCCCCGCCCCCCATAGAAACCCTCCGCCCGGCTCCCTACGAGCGCCTCCAACCGCACTCGCTCGCAGCCGCGCTCGACAGCATGGTGCTCGATGGCGCGCAGCAGCTGCGTGCCCACGCCCGCCCCCCGCCACTGTGCCCCCACCATCAGGCGGGCGAGGCGGCAGACGGGGCCGCGGATCTCCCCCTCTGCCACGCCGGCGAGCTCGGCCGCGACGCGCGCCGTGATCGCAAATGGCTCGTCCGGCCGCGCCCCGGGCCCGAACTGTCCGAGCTCGTACTCCCCCCACGCCTGCCGCGACCACTCAGCCGCCACCGGATCGAGCCGGTCGCTCAGCGACAGCTCGATTTCGACGCCACCCCGGCCGACGACGGCCCCCTGCAGGAATGGCGCCTCGAAGAGGCCGTGCCACCGCCGCTCCGTCTCCACGAACTCGAGGAGCGTGACGCCCTCGAAGACGACGGGCGCCCGATAGCCGTCGAGGGCGGCCACCGCCGGGGCGATGCGCTCGCTCGCCATGTGCTGGTTGATCGTCACGTGGGGCACGAAGGCGAGCTGCTGGCGGCTCGCAGGCACTGCGAGCGGCCCGCTGCGAAGCAGCCCGGCAAGGCGCGAGAGGGCCTCGACGAAGCGCTGCTCGCCGGAGACTGCCAGGTAGCACACGGGGTTACGGGGCAGGAAGGACGACGCCGGCCCGAGCTCGAGACGCAGGGGCGGGAAGGCGGCCGCCGCCTCCCGGATGAGATCGCAGGCGGCGGGGAGATCGTCGTCGCCGACGTTCACCGGCGGCACGAGGGTCACATGCGGGCCGATCCGGCCGATCTCGGCCGACGACAGCGCCCGCCGCAGCCCGTCGATCTCGTCAGCCGTACGGCCGGGGACCATCAAAGCCACGGTCAGGCGACGCCGCCGGCGTCCCCCGGGCTGTGTCAGTGGGGCGCCGCCGCTGGCGCGGCTGCGCCTTCGAGCACCCCGGCGGCTTCGAGTCGCGCCCGCGCCCGGCGAGCGCGTACCTCGGGCAGATCGGGCTTGAGAAGGGCGAGCATCGTCGAGCCGCCGAGCTCCTCCTCGCCGGCGTGACCCTCCGCCGGCGTTGCCGGGGCCTCGCCCCCCGCGGGAGCACCGCCACCTTCGGCGGCCTCTGCCTCCTCGAGGGCATGGCGGGCACGGGCGACGTCGATCTCGCGTGCCAGTTCGGCGACGCTTGCCAGCACGGTCACACGGTTGTCGGCCACGTGCACGAACCCACCCGCCATGGCGGCGCGCACCTCGCTCGCCTCGGCCTCGGCGCCCCCGCCCGACACGGCCGCGATGCGGACGACGCAGATGTCGACGGCGCCGACGAAGTCGGTGTGGTGGGGCAGGAACATGATCTCGCCGCCCTCGGCCCGCAGCACGACGAAGTCCGCCTCGCCGGAGTGAAGCACTCGCTCCGGCGTGACGAGCTCGACGTGGGTCGGCACTAGGAGATCTCCTTGGCCTTCTTGAGGACGTCGTCGACCCCGCCGACGTTCAGGAACGCCTGCTCGGGAACGTCGTCGAGGTCACCGCCCACGAGGGCCTCGAAGGAACGGACGGTTTCCTCGATCGGCACGGTCACGCCGGGGATCGTCGTGAACACCTCGGCTACGTACATCGGCTGGGAGAGGAAGCGCTGAATCTTGCGGGCTCGCGTCACGGTGATGCGATCGTCCTCGGAGAGCTCGTCCAGCCCGAGGATGGCGATGATGTCCTGCAGCTCCTTGTAGCGCTGCAGCACCTCCTGCACCCGCCGTGCACAGGCGTAGTGGCGGTCGCCCACGACCTCAGGCGCCAGGATGTTGCTCGTGGAGGCGAGCGGGTCGACGGCGGGGAAGATTCCGAGGGCGGCGATCTGGCGGGACAGTTCGGTCGTGGCGTCGAGGTGGGTGAAGGTCGTGAAGGGGGCCGGGTCCGTGTAGTCGTCGGCGGGCACGTAGACGGCCTGCAGGGAGGTGATCGAGTGGCCTCGCGTCGAGGTGATCCGCTCCTGCAGCTCACCCATCTCGTCAGCGAGCGTCGGCTGGTAGCCCACTGCCGAGGGCATGCGGCCGAGGAGCGTGGAGACCTCCGAGCCCGCCTGCACGAAACGGAAGATGTTGTCCACGAACAACAGCACGTCCTGGTTCTTCACGTCGCGGAAGTACTCCGCCATCGTGAGCGCCGCCAGGGCCACGCGCAGGCGCACGCCGGGCGGCTCGTCCATCTGGCCGTACACGAGGGCTGCCTTGTCGATGACGCCTGACTCCTGCATCTCGAGCCAGAGGTCCGTGCCTTCACGCGTGCGCTCGCCGACGCCGGCGAAGACCGAAACACCACCGTGGTGCAAGGCGACACGGCGGATCATCTCGGTGATGAGCACCGTCTTCCCGACGCCGGCGCCTCCGAACAGGCCGATCTTTCCTCCTTGCACGTACGGCTCGAGGAGATCGATCACCTTGATGCCGGTCTCGAACATGATGCGCTTGGGCTCGAGGCTGTCGAAGTCCGGGGCGTTGCGGTGGATGTCCCAACGGTCGTCCGCCTCGCCGATGTGATCGGTGTCGAGCGGGTCGCCGGTGACGTTGAAGACGTGCCCGAGGACGGCGTCGCCGACAGGCACCGAGATGCCTCGGCCGGTGTTGCGAGCCAGGGCGCCGCGGCGAAGACCGTCGGTCGCCTTCAGGCAGACGGCGCGAACCCTGCCTTCGCCGATCTGTTGGGCAACCTCGGCCGGCACGACGACCGAGATGCCCTCGGCCTCGATCGTCATCTCGATGAGCTGGTTGATCTCGGGCAAGGCGTGGGGCGGGAACTCGACGTCGACCACGGGGCCCGTGATGGCTACCACCCGCCCGTCTTCGAGGTGCCGTTCCGCCTCGGCAGCTATTTCGGTCATCGTCATGCGCTTGTCTCCTCGAGTTCGAAGTCCAATGGCCTTGCGGCCTCGCGGCCGGAGCCCGTTCGCAGCGCCTCGGCGCCACCCACGATCTCCATGATCTCGCTCGTGATCGTGTCCTGGCGGGCCCGGTTCATGATGCGCCGGAGGTTCTTGATGAGCTCCTCGGCATTCTCCGTGGCGGCCGACATGGCCCGCTGGCGGGCGATGTGCTCCGAAGCCGACGCTTCCAGCAGGGCAGCGTACAGGGCAGCTTCGGCATAGCGGGGCACGAGGAGGGCGAGGAGCTCCTCGGGCGCAGGCTCGAACTCGAAGTAGCCGGCCCGGAGGGTGCCGGCGGCCTCCAGGTCCGACACGCGCACCTCGGCCGGCACGGCCGCCACGGCCACCGCCGGCGGCTGCCCGGCGGGACGGGGTGAGGGGGCGGGCGGCTCGGTGTCGATCGGCGGGAGGGGCAGGATCTGGCGGACCTCTACGGTCTGGATGCCGGCGCTGACAAAACGCGTCGACACGAGCTGCACGAGGTCGATCTCCCCCGCCAAGAAACCCGGCACGACCGTGGCGGCCAGTTCCCGGGCGAGCTCGTAACGGGGGGCGTCCGGCATCGAGAACCCATGGGTGACCGCTCGGCCTCGGAAGCGGAAGTAACTGATCGCCTTCTTTCCTGCGCTCGTCACGGTGTAGTCGCGCCCGGCCGACTCCCCCGTCCTCATGAGCCGCTCGGCCGTACGGAGGACGAAGGCGTTGTA
>DASPSK010000178.1:0-2618 GCA_035623975.1 Acidimicrobiales bacterium
ATCGGCGTCGCTTTCGACGACGTTCACGCCTTCGAGGTCGGCTTCCACCGAGCCGCTGTTGAGGAGCAGGCAACGCGCCTCGGGGTACTGCTGGCGGAGAAAGGCGGCCGCCGCTCTCGGTGCGGTGAAGATCTCGCCGTCTGCGACCTCGATGCCGGCGGTCCGAAGGTTCTCGGCGATGGCCCGGCGGGGGAGCGAAGTCGTGTTCGTCACGAAGGCCAGGGGCCAGCCGAGGGAGCGCAGGCGCTCCACGGCCGCGCCGGCACCGGGAAACGCCCGCCACGACACGGTGAGGACGCCATCGATGTCGAGGAGGATCGCCCGGCGCGGCCCCATGGGCAACGATATCCGGGCAGGTCCCTGAAGGGCCGTCTGCGGTTCGCAGTCCGTCGACAGCCCAGGCCATCGCGAGCACAATGGGGGCACGTCACCGAGGAGGAGGCCCCGTGTCGTTCGTACCGCCGTCGGAGCCGGAGCGGGCGATGAAGGGGGTCGTGGAGACGGTGCTCGGGCCCGTGAGCGTGGCCGAGCTCGGCCCGACGCTGGTGCACGAGCACCTCTTCGTGGACACGCGCACACCGTCCCAGCGGGCGGAGAGTCGATCGAGAGAGCCCCTCGCCCTCCACAACTACTACCTGTCCCGCCGCAACGACGACAACCCGCACTGCCTCGTCCTCGACTCTGTGAGCGAGGCGGCCGCCGAGCTGGCACACTTCGCCGGCGCCGGCGGCGGCACCGTCGTCGAGGTGACGCCGATCTGCCTCGGCCGCCAGCCGGCCCGCCTGGCGGAGCTGTCGCGGGAAGCGGGCGTGAAGATCGTGATGGGCGGGGGTTTCTACGATCACGACTACCACGACGCCCGTGTGCACGAGTGGCCGGTCGAGCAGCTGGCTGAGCTCATCGTGGCCGACTGCATCGAGGGCGTGGCCCTCGATGAGCCCGGAGGCGTCGTGAAGGCCGGCGTGATCGGGGAGATCGGCCTCAGCTGGCCGATGCTCGAGTGCGAGCGGAAAGCGCTCGTCGCCGCCGCCCGAGCCCAGGCACGCACGGGAAGGGCGCTCATCATCCACCCCGGCCGCCACCCGACGGCCCCATCGCAGGCGCTCGAAGTGGCCACGGCCGCCGGCGCCGACCCGGGGCGGGTCGTGCTGAGCCACCTCGATCGAACTCTCGACGACCCGGCGGCCATCGCTGCTCTGGCGGCCGCCGGCGCCTTCGTGTCCTTCGACCTCTTCGGCCACGAGTCGAGCTTCTATCCCTACTCGGACTTCGCCATGCCCAACGACGCCATGAGGCTGCGGCTCGTGTGTGCCGTGGCAGAGCTCGGTTTTGACCATCGCATCGTCCTGTCCCAGGACATCTACTCCAAGGCTCACTGGGTTCGCTACGGGGGGGAGGGCTACGCCCACATCCTGCGCGACGTCGTCCCGGTCATGGACCGTTTCGGCATCGACGAGGCGCTCCAGCGCCGGCTCCTCGTCGAGAACCCGGCGCGGGCACTCGCCGCCCCCAACGGACGGGCCTCCGTCCGCGCCGACGGGTCGGCGGACTAGGTTCGGCACCTTGACGAGCGACCTGCACCTCCTCAACCCGCGGGCCCTCGGGGCGAAGCGGTCGCTCTCGCCGGTGGGCGCGCTCCCTCACATGGCGGATCGCCTCGACGCCACCACCCCCGCCAACGAGTACGAAGCCGAGGTCGACGTCGAGATGCTGAACGTCGACGCCACGAGCTATCGCCAGATCCGCCTCGCGTGCGACGACGATGCCGGCACCATCGCCGAGCGCATCCGCGCCATCGTGGCCGAGAGGGGCAAGCTGCACAACCCGGTCACGGGATCGGGAGGCGTCCTCGTCGGCCGCCTGGCCGTGCTCGGGGCGGCGTTCTGGCAGGCGAACCTGGGGCTCGGCCAGCGAGTGGTGCCACTCGCCTCGCTCGTGGCGACGCCCCTTCGCCTCGACGAGGTCGGACCCGTCGATCCCGCCAACCCGCAAGTCCCCGTGCGAGGCAGGGCCATCGTCACCGGCCGGATGTCCTGCGCCGTCGTCCCCGACGACCTCCCGCTCACGGCCGTTCTCACGGCGCTCGACGTCTACCCGGCCGCCTCGCACGCCCGGTCGTTGGCCGCAGCGGGCGATCACGTCATCGTCGTCGGAGCCGGGCACGCCGGCCTGGCCGCCGTGGCCGCCGCCCGCGAAGCCGTCGGGCCGACGGGGGGCATCACGGTGATCGACGCCTCGCCCGCGGCCCTCAGCCGGGCGGCTGCGGTCGACCGCGCCGCGGTGACCGTCGCCGCCGATGCCACCGACCCTCTGGGCGTCGCCGGCGCGCTCGCCGACCGGGGCATCGGACGCGGCGATCTCACGTTTCTGTGCACGAACGTGAGCGGCTGCGAGGGGACGGCGATCGTGCTCACGAAGGACGACGGCAGCGTGCTCTTCTTCTCGACGGCGACGTCGTTCTCGGCCGCCGCCCTCGGCGCGGACTCGTTGAGCTCGCCGGCGCGGTTGGCGATCCCGAATGGGTACACGCCCGACCGCGGCAGCTATCTGCTCGACCTCCTCCGGCGCGCACCCGTCTTGCTGAGCGCTCTCGGTGGAGGGCGCAAGGGCGCAGACGG
>DASPSK010000190.1:0-9540 GCA_035623975.1 Acidimicrobiales bacterium
ACCCTGGGCGCACGGATCGAGCCGGTGCGGGTTTCCCGGCCGGATTCGCGCACCCAGAGCGACCGCACACCCCCTGTTCGATCACCCTGGGCGCACGGATCGAGCCGGTGCGGGTTTCCTGGCCGGATTCGCGCACCCAGAGCGACCGCACTCGCCCCGCACAGGTCTCCCGCCACCAGGCCAGCGCCCGCCGGCGGGCATCGTCGCCCCCGACGAGCCCTCAGCCGCCGAGCGCCACCCGACGGAGCACCCGCAGGCTGCCACATGCCAGCTCGGCCTCCTCGAGAAACGCCCCCGATCCGAGCGCTCTCAGGTAGAGCTCGTAGGGGGGCCGCCCGCCGTCGGCCGGATCGGGGAACACGTCGTGGATCGCCAGCCAGCCGCCCAGGGGCACCTTCGGCGCCCATCCCTGATAGTCGGCCCAGGCGGGCTCGGAACCGTGCCCGCCGTCGATGAACACCAGCCCTGCCGGGGTGGCCCAGCGGGCGGCGATCGTGGGGGAGTCGCCGACCAGCCCGACGACGCGGTCCTCGACGCCCGCCGCCTCTACAGCCCGGCGCCACGCCGGCAGGGTGTCGAGACGCCCCGTCTCGGGGTTCACGAGGGAGGCGTCATGATGCTCCCAGCCCGCCTGGTTCTCCTCGGAGCCGTGGTGATGGTCGAGGCTGAAGATCACGGGGTCGGATCGGCCCCCGCCGGCTGCCAGCGCCGCCAGCACCCCATGAGCGAGGTAGAGGGTCGATCGGCCGCAGTAGGCCCCGACCTCGACGATCGCCGTCCCGCCGCCTTCGGGGGACAGGGAGCAGACGAGCCCGGCAGTCCTCGCCAGTGCCAGGCCCTCCTCGTCGGGCATGAAGCCGGTCGTGGCGCGGGCGACCTCGAGCACGTGCGCGTGCGCAGCGGCCGACGAGGCGTCACGCGGGGCGGTCGTGCTCATCGGGACCTCACTTGACGAGGCTGAGGATCGTCCAGGTGCCGAAGCCGAGGAGCACGAGCCCTGACAGCCGGCGCACGAGGCCCAAGGGCACGACGCGGGTGATCGTCTGTCCGGCCAGCACACCGAAGCCTGACACGATCCAGAAACCCACCGCTGCCCCGACGAACACCGCCACAGGGTCACGGTAGCGAGCCGCCAGGTTGGCGATGAGGACCTGAGTGATGTCGCCGAACTCAGCGAGGGCGATGATCGTGAAGGTCGTGAGGAACACGCGCCAGTCCGGTGGCGCCACTGGGCGCTCGCCGAGGCGCTCCCCCTTCAGCTCCTCCGCCTTCTCGGGCACGAAGATCAGGTAGGCGGCCCCTGCCATGAACAGCACGGCGACCACGATCCTGACCGTCGTGTGCGGCAGCAGCGCCAGCAGGCCGCCGGCAACGACGGCGAGCCCCGCCTGCACGGTGAGGGCGAGGGCGCCCCCGATCCAGACGGGCAATGCCTTGTTGCGGGACGAGAGCACGACGCACGAGATGAACGTCTTGTCCGGCAGCTCGGCGGGGATGACCAGCACCAGCGTGGTGGCAGCGAGAGCGAGGTTCATGGCAGCTCAACCGGGCCGAGGGGGAACCGACCGGCGTCGCCGCCACCTCACCTGCAGGCTCGCCGCACGGCGCCCGCCGCCCTAGGACTTGGCGAGCAGCTCACCGAGCGTCGGCCGCTGCTCCCGTACGAAGCCCACGTTGACATCGAGTCGCTCCAGGTGCTGCTGGATCGTTCGCTGGTGACCGCCGAGCGGGTGCTCGGCGAGGAATGCCTCGACTCGTCTGGCGAGGACGGGGTTGCCGTCAGGGTCGAGGTCGGCGAGGCGGGAGATCCCGCCGAGCATGCTGGGCACGGCGTGTGTGGCGAACCGCTCCTTCAGCCCTTCCCAGTGACGGGTGATGAAGTCCCAGGTCGCCGGCCCATTCGCCCTGCTGCCGAGCAGCACCCGGAGCACGTAGGGGGCGTCCTGGGCCCGCACCTCGTCGAGGCACATCTCCCGCAGCTCGGCGGCGAGGGCGGGAACCCGCGTGCTGGCGATGGCGAACAGGTGCCGCGACTGGTCGATCGGATCGATCGGGTGCAGGACCCGCTCCCGCATGAGCTCGAATTCCGCCCGCCCGCCCGAGTACGCCGCGACCTGCAGGATGGCCTCGGCGGTGTCGCCCGGCAGGGGCTCGCCGCCGTGCTGCGCGGCGTCGAAGGCAGCGTGCGCCTCGGCGCGAACCTCCTCGTCGGCGCCGATCGTCCCGAGCACGCTGATGAAGGCGGAGCGGGCACGCGCCATCTCTTGCGTGTCGCCCGGTCCCGGCGCGAAACCCAGCCGCTCCAGCTCCGGCCCGAACAACCCCCGCGTCCGCTGCTCGAGCGCCCGGCGGTCGTCGGCGGCGACGGCGAGGTCGAGCATCCCGAAGGCGCCGATGACGACGGCCCAGACGTTCGGGTCGTCCTCGCCCCGCAGGCTGTCGGCGAGGGCGAGGAAGTCATCGAGGGGCGAGACCCGCGCGAGCGTGGTCGCCCAGGTGTCCGAGACGAGGTTGAAACGCTCCAAGGCGGTGAGGCTGGCGAGGTTGGCGCAGATCTCCTCGAGCAGCGGCCCGTGGTAGCGCAACCGGTACGTGCCCGACCCGCCGGCATTGACGACCGTGAGCCCGTCTCCGATCGGCAGCACCAGTGGCTGGGTGGCGTGCGGGGGCGGGCCGAGCAGCACTGCCTGCACCTCCCCGGGGCCGCCGTCGGGGAGGGGCTCGACGCCGCCCTCGCGCTCGGCCACCCGGATCGGGATGATCCAGTCGTGGCCGATGGCGGACGGTTCGTCGAAGGCCTCCTCGTACTCCGCCCGCGGGAGCAAGGAGAACGGCTCCTCCGTGAGCTCGAGCTCGTCGCCGATGCGCCTCGCCGTCACGAGCGGCGTGCCCCCTTGGAAGAGCCAGCTGTCCATGAGCGCCCGCACCGGCTCGCCCTCGGCGGCCGACTCGATGGCGTCCCACAGATCCGTCGTCTCGGTGTTGGCGAATTGATGGGCGGCGAGGTAGCGGCGCACGCCGGCGCGAAAGCGGGCCGTGCCGAGGTACTGCTCGAGCATGCGCAGGACATTGCCGCCCTTTAAGTAGGTGAGGGCGTCGAACATCGCCTCGGCTTCGTCCGGGGCGCGCACGTCGAACTCGATCGGACGAGTCGAATGAAGGGCGTCGATGGTGAGGGCGTAGTCCTTCTCCCGCCCGAAGGACACCCAGCGGCGCCATTCGGGCCGAAAGTCGTCCAGGCAGCAGATGCTCATGAAGGTGGCGAACGCCTCGTTCAGCCAGATCCCGTTCCACCACTTCATCGTCACGAGATCGCCGAACCACATGTGGGCGATCTCGTGCTCGATCACCTCGGCGATGCGAGTCAGCTCGGAAACCGAGGCGGTCGCCGGGTCGCAGAGCAGGTCCGTCTCCCGGAACGTCACGCATCCGAGGTTCTCCATCGCACCCTGGCCGAAGTCGGGGATGTCGACGAGGTCGAGTTTCGAGCCCGGGTAGGGGAGGTCGAAGTAATCCGTGTACCAGGCGAGTGCGTGCACGGCCACCTCGAGGGCGAAGGGGGCGAGGTGCAGCTTGCCGATCGGCGTGATGACGCGGATGGGGGTGCCGCACGAGTACTCGGGTTCGCTCGCCTCGAGCGCCCCAACGACGACGCAGACGAGGTACGTCGACATGACGATGGTGTCCGCGAAGACGATCCGCTTGCGCCCGTCACCTGTGGGCGTGACGGAAACCTCGGCACTGTTGGAGACGGCGAAGAGGTCCTCTTCGATGTCGATGCTCACCGAGAAGACGGCTTTCAGGTCGGGCTCATCGAAACAGGGGAACGCCCGGCGAGCGTCCGTCGATTCGAAGTGCGTCGTCGCCAGCCAGTGGTCCTTACCGGACGGATCGGTGAAGCGGCTCCGGTAGAAACCCCGCAGCTTGTCGTTCAACACCCCGGCGAAAGCGCACTCGAGCACGTAGGAACCAGGCTGCATGACCGCGGGGGCAGTGAAGGTGACGCGTTCCCGCGGCTCGTCGAGGCGCACGCCGAGAGCCGTGGCAGCCTCGGCGCCGGACGGCCGCAAGGTGGCCTCGGACACACTCAGCTCGGCGGCGTTGCAGACGATCTCGGTGACGGGTTGGACGATGTCGAGCTCGATGCTGACGCGGCCGGTGAATGTCGCTGACCGCAGGTCTGGTGAGAGGTCGAGAACATAGCGCCGCGGCAGTGCGACCCGCGGCAGGCGGTAGTCGGCGTCGTTGCCGTTCTCCATCGTCATGCCGGGAAGGCTAATGCGGCAGCGTATGAGGGCCGTACCAAGGCGCTACCGTCTCGCCCCGTGCTCGATCCTCGATGGCCCTTTGCGGCGGGCGACTTTTCCGACCGGCCGATCGACGTCGTCTGTGTCGGCCACGCCCTTGTCGATCGCCTGGCGTACGCCGGTCTCGACGAGGTGGGCGCCGCCGGCCTCGAGGCGGGCGCCATGACGCTCGTGGACGCCGTCCGTGCCGGCGAGATCGAACGGGCCTTCTCCCACTGGCGTGAGGTTGCCGGTGGCTCGGCCGCCAACACGGCCGCCGGGGTCGCCTCCCTCGGGGGCTCGCCCGCCTTCGCGGGCGCCGTCGGTGACGACGCCGCGGGCGCGTGGTACCTGTCCGACTTGGCCCGAGCCGGTGTGGAGTGCGCCGTCGACACCGTCGGCAACGGCTCCACGGGGGTCTGCCACGTGCTCATCTCCGGCGGCGGGGAGCGGACGATGGCGACGAGCCTCGGAGCCGCCGGCGAGCTGGCGCTCTCGACGATCGAAGGGGTGGGCCTTCAGCGGGCGAAAGTCGTCTATGTCGAGGGCTATCTCCTCGACGCCGCGCCGGCGTCCGCCGCCGTCACGCGGGCGCTCGAGCTCGCCAAGGAGGCGGGCACGCTCGTGTCGCTCACACTGTCGGATCCCTTCGTGGTGGACCGCCACGGCGAGCGCCTCCGTGAGCTCGTCTTCGGCGGCACCGTCGACCTCCTCTTCGGTAACGAGGAGGAGGCGATGGCGCTCATGGGGGCGGCGAGCCGAAGCGAGGCGGCCGCCCGGTTGCGCCGGTCCGGGGCGGCGACGGTCGTCACACTCGGAGCCGCCGGCGCCATGGCGATCACGCCCGACGCAGAAATTGTCATCGAGGCCGACGGCGTCGAGCTCGTCGAGGACACGACGGGGGCGGGTGACCTGTTCGCCGCCGGGTGCCTCTACGGCCTCACGCACGAGCTCGGTCCGGAGGCGGCGCTACGCCTCGGGAGCTTTGCCGCCGCAGAGGTGATCAGCCACGTAGGAGCGCGCCCGGCGGTCAGCCTGCGGGACGCAGCCGGTGACCGGCTGAGCGCACGCTGAAGCGGCACGGGCTCTCAGGCCGGACGGCTGTCCTCTTCAGGCGGCCGGAACGCCAGCTGCAGGTCGGCCAGGCGCACTAGGGCGCTCGCCACCCAGCGGGCGAGGCCGGCGATCTGGTCGTCGAGCTTGGACGGGTCCTCGAGAGTGGCGTCGTCGAGCCGGAGGCTGCCCTGGTAGGCCACCTCGAAGGCGCAGGTCGGCTCCGGCATGCCGTCGAAGGACTGCTCGAGGGTGGGGGCGGCTCGCTCGAGGTGCTCGGCGCCCATCTCGGGGCCTTCGGCGTCGAGCACGGAGAGGACTTTGTCGACCTCGGGGGCGCCAACGAGATGCTGCAGGCGGAACGCCAGCTCCATGATGAGCTCGGGGGGCTCGGCCGGCGCCTCGCCGATCGACCAGGAGCGGTAGGCGCTCTGGCTCCAGGTCGGCCAGTCGAGCGTGAGATCGGCGCGCACTCGAGCCGGATTGCCCTCGCCCGGCAGGCTGTAGGACGTCTCGAAGGAGAGGTCCCCGAGGAAGACGTCGACCTGGAACCGCTCCTCCACGGCCTGCTGCTCGAGCAGGGCGCCCTCGAATGCGTCCCGGATCGCTCCGATGACATCGAGGAGGATGTGATCGATCATGGCGAGCCGACGTTAGTTCCCGCCGGGACGGGCGACGATCACCGACCCCTGCATGGCGAGCTGGTAGACACTCGACGTGCGGGAGAATCCCTGGCTGGATCGCCGTGTTATCTGTTTTGCCCATCAGGGTGGGGCGATGGAGAACCCGTCGAGCACCCTGCACGCCATCGTCGAGGCGATCGCCCACGGCGCCACCGCCGTCGAGCTCGATGTGCATGCGACGGCCGACGGGCATCTCGTCGTCAGCCATGATCACACCCTCGATCGCACGACGAACATCACGGGCGAGATCGTCAATCACACTCTCGCCGAGCTGTCAGAGCTCGACAACGCCTACTGGTTCGTCCCTGGCGAGGACGTCCAGCGCGGCCGGAGCGCCGATCAGTACCCGATGCGCGGCCTGGCGCCGGCCGATCACCGCTACGGGATCGCCACGCTCGAGGAGGTCTTCGACGCCACCGAGGGCGTCGCCCTCAATCTCGACATCAAGCGCACGGCTCCGCAGGTGCCGAGCTACGAGCGGGCGCTGGCGGATCTGATCCGCCTGCGGGAGCGAACCGAGGACGTCATCGTCGCTTCGTTCAACGACACCGCCACGGACCGGTTCAAGGAGTACGCCCCCGAGATCGCCACGTCGGCCGGCACCCTGGCGGTGGCAGAGTTCTACCGAGCCGTCCGCGCCGGCGAGGCTCCGTCCGAGGAGCTGCGGCGCCATCTCGCCTTGCAGGTGCCCGCCCGCTTCCACGACATCGTCGTCGTCGACGAGGCATTCGTAACGGCCGCCCACGCGAACGGCTTCGCCGTCCACCCCTGGACGATCAACGACCGCGAGGAGATGCGATGGCTGTGCGACGTCGGCGTCGACGGCGTCATCTCGGACGTGCCGAGCGTTCTGGCGGAGGTGCTTGAAGAGCGGGGGTTGACCTGGCGCCGCTAAAAGCGACCGGTCACCTCGGCGGACGAGAGGTCAGCCCCGCCCGCAGTTCGGCTTCTTGCCGTGGTTCGCCTTCTTCTTCTTGCGGAGCTTCCGCTTCGTGGTTCGCTTCGACACAGTGCCGCACTGTAGCGGACCTCTGGCATGCCAGAATCCCCTCATGGCGTGGTTGCTGCGCGACGGGCAGGTGCTGGCGAGCCTCGAGATCGCCGACACGCTCGTCTCGCGCAACCGGGGCCTTCTCGGCCGCTCCGGGACGGCCGGGGCGATGCTGCTGACGCATACGCGGGGCGTCCACTCGATCGGGATGCGTTTTGCCATCGATGTCGCCTTCCTCGACAAGGGCCTCGTCGTCATCGACACCGTGACGCTCCGCCGGCACTGGATGGCGCGTCCTCGGCTGCGTGCCCGGAGCGTGCTCGAGGCAGAAGCAGGGGCCTTCGAGCGATGGGGCCTCAAAGTCGGTGATCGCCTGGAGGTCAAGGAGTGAGCGAGTCGCCGGGAGGTGATGAGACTCCCGGCGAGCTCGTGCTCGTCTCCACCCCGATCGGCAACCTCGGTGACCTTTCGCCCCGTGCGGCCGCCACGCTGTCGGCCGCCGACATCGTGTGCTGTGAAGACACCCGGCACACCGGGACCATGCTGAAACGGCTCGGGATCACGGCGCGTCGCCTGCTGTCGCTGCACGCCCACAACGAGGGCAGCCGCCTGCCGATGCTGCTGGACGAGCTCGCCTCCGGCCACGTGGTGGCGGTCGTGAGCGACGCCGGCACACCGGCCGTCTCCGACCCGGGCGGGCGGCTCGTGGCGGCCGCCGCCGAGGCCGGCGTGCGGGTGAGCGCCGTTCCGGGACCGTCGGCCGTGCTGGCGGCACTCGTCGTCTCCGGTATGAAGATCGAGCGGTGGCATTTCGAGGGGTTCCTTCCCCGCAAGGGTGGGGAGCGCCGGACTCGACTCGCCGAGATCGCCTCGGCGCCGTGCCCGAGCGTCTGCTACGAGTCGCCGCCGCGCCTGGCGGCCACGCTCGCCGACCTGGCGCAGTCCTGCGGGCCGGAACGCCGCGTCGCCGTCTGCCGCGAGCTCACGAAGCTGCACGAGGAGGTGCGCCGCTCGACGCTGGCGGAGGCCGTCAGCCACTTCGCTGTCACCGCCGCGCGGGGGGAGTTCGTGCTCGTCGTCGAGGGCACGGGCGCCAGCCGTCGGCCGGCGGAGGCTCCGAACGGCGACGCGCTGGCGGCGGCCGTGGACGAGCAGGTGGCCTCCGGCGCCTCCCGCCGCGACGCCGTTCGCGAAGTGGCGGAGCGGCTCGGAGTGGCCCGCAGCACCGTGTACGAGGCGGCTCTCCGGTCAGCCGAGTCGCCTGGTGCGGGCGTTCGCGATCGGTAGGCTCGCCGGGATGCCCGGCCGCTTCTACGTGACCACCCCGATCTTCTATGTCAACGATGTCCCTCATCTCGGCAACGGCTACGCCACCATCGTCGCCGACGCCCTCGCCGCCTGGCACCGGCTCGAGGGCGACGAGGTGTTCTTCCTGACCGGGACGGACGAGCATGGCCTCAAGGTCCTTCGCTCCGCCGAGCAGAGCGGGAAGCACCCGCAGGAGTGGACCGACGAGCTGGCCCAGCGGTTCAAGGACGCCTGGCGGGAGCTGCGGATCTCGAACGACGATTTCATCCGCACGACCGAGGAGCGCCACCACAAGAGCGTGCAGAGGTTCATGCAGGCCATCTACGACAACGGCTATCTGCGCAAAGGCACCTACGAAGGCTGGTACTGCGTTTCTTGCGAGGCCTACTACAGCGAGGCGGAGCTGCTGGAGGGCCAGCTCTGCCCGGTGCACGAGCGCCCGGTCGAATGGTTCAGCGAGGAGAACTGGTTCTTCGAGCTGAGCCGTTTCTCGGACCGCCTGCTCGAGTGGTACGGCGCCCACCCGGCCGCCATCTATCCCGAGACTCGTCGTAACGAGGCGCTCGGCATCATCCGCGGCGGTTTGCAAGACATCTCGATCACACGGACGTCGATCGACTGGGGCATCCCGGTTCCCTGGGACGAGGGTCACGTCTTCTACGTCTGGTACGACGCCCTCGTGAACTACATCTCGGCCATCGGGTACGGGAGCGACCCGGCACGGTTCGAGAAGTGGTGGCCGGCTGTCTGCCATCTGATCGGCAAGGACATCATCCGCTTCCACTGCGTGTGGTGGCCGGCGATGTGCATGGCGGCCGGCATCGAGCCGCCGGCCTCCTACGTGGTCACCGGGTTTCTTCTCGTCGGTGGCAAGAAGATGGCCAAGAGCGCCTACAACCAGGTCTACCCCGTTGAGCTCGCCGCCGACATCGGTGACGACGCCCTCCGCTACTACCTCTTGCGGGAGGTGGGTCTCGGCTCGGATGGCGAGTTCACCTACGAGGGCCTCATCGCCCGTTACAACTCCGATCTGGCGAACAACCTCGGCAACTTGCTCTCTCGGGTGAGCGCCGTCGTGGCAACGAAATGCGGCGGCCTCGGCCCGGCACCTCGCCCCGCCGGCGAGGGTTCGCGCCTGGCCCACGTGGCCGCCGAGGTGACGCCTGCTGTCATCGCCCACTGGCGCGCCTTCGCGCCCCACGAGGGGCTCGAGGCGACC
>DASPSK010000192.1:0-6563 GCA_035623975.1 Acidimicrobiales bacterium
TCGTCTCGGCGAGGGCGTCGTCGACGGTGATGCGCTGCCGACTCCGCCTCGCCTGCATGAGGAGGTACAGCCCGACGGCAAAGGCGAGCAGCGTGCCCCCGAGGAGCACGTCGACGATCTGACGTCCGGTGATGCGGGGGAACAGGACGCTGGCGGTGAGGACGATCGAGAGGAGCACGAGCACCCAGATGATCGAGCCGGTCAGGACGTTGAGTTTGCGACCGTTCACCCAGGGGCCCAGCACGGCCTTGTCGTTGCAGAGGAGGAGCAAGAAGACGCTCGCGCTTGGCAAGAGGATCCCGGCGAGAACTTGCACGCCCTCGGTCAGGAGGCCGAGCGGCACGCGGGGTGTAAGCACGAGGGCGGCCGCCAGCCCGATCAGGCCGGCGTAGCAGGCATAGAAGCCCTTGGCCTGGGAGACCGGCCGGTGCAGCGAGTGCTTCAGGTGGAGGACGTCGCTCGTGGCGTAGGCCGTGGCGAGACCGATGGCGGCGGCCCCGATGACGCTGGCGTCGATGAGGGCGATGGCGAAGAGATCACCCACGGCGTGGGAGACGTACTTGGCCAGCCCGGCAGCCGTGCCGCCGGCGTCCGTGAAGTGGCCGAACTGGGCGTGACCGGTGAAGGTAGCGGCCGACATGGCCATGAGCCCGGCGCCGCCCACGATGACGATGACGATGCCGATGATGAGATCGACGCGCTCGTAGTTGATCCACCGCGGCGTGATGCGCTTGTCGACCACATAGGACTGCTGGAAGAAGAGCTGCCAGGGAGCAACAGTCGTCCCGACGATGGCGATGATGAGGAGCATCACCGTCGACAGCTGGGCATGCGGCAGGCCGGGCACGACGAGGCCGCGAGCCACTTGGCCGATGGGCGGGTGGATGGCGAGGAAGATCGGCACGATGAGGAGGGAGCCCACGACGAGCATGAGGCAGAGTCGCTCGAAGCGCCGGAAGCTGCCCGTGCTCACGGCACCGATCACGGCCACTGCGGCGAGGAGCACCGTCGGCACCTTCGGGAGCCCGAGGTAGCTGATGGCGAGGGAGATCCCGATGAACTCGGTGACGATGGTAAGAGCGTTCAGGATGAAGAGGTCGATGACACTGAAGGCTCCCCAGAACTTGCCGAAGCGCTCGAAGATGAGGCGCGCGTGTCCGACGCCGGAGACCGCGCCTAGGCGAAGCACCATCTCCTGGTTGACATAGAGCACCGGGGCGAGGAGCAGGAGCGTCCACAGCAGGTGGGTCCCGTAGTTCTGCCCGGTCTGTGCATAGGTGCCGAAGGCGCCGGCGTCGTTGTCGCCGGCCATGACGATGAGCCCCGGGCCTACGATGGCGAGCAGGGTCTTCATCTTGAGCGACAGGCCGGGGCGAGCGCCGATGTCCCCTTGGGCGATCGTGCCGAGGGCTCCGTTGATGTGCCCGACGTGGGCCTCGTCGAGGACGGCGGTGTCAGACATCGCCTCCTCCGCCCTGCCGGGTGGTGCGAGGTGCAGCTTCATGACAGGTGTCTCCTTCGATCTGCTATGGGGGAGCGGTCCGACGCGCCGGAACGGATCCGACGTGCGCAATGCGGTCGATGAAGGACGGCTCCAGCGATTGCACTGGTTTCGGGACCCGCTCGAAGGCGGGTCAAGGTGGCTCCACGGGCGCGCCAGAGACGCCGCCCGGAGGCAGATGACGGCCGAGGACCCCGGCGTCAGCTCGTCGAGGGACGCTGCGTCACTTCACCGATGGGCGATCAGTGCGACGCGAGCAAGACGCCGGGGCACGGCTGCGGAGGGTGGGGACTATGAGGTTCGGATTTCATGTGCCCACCTCCTTCGGTCGCGTCGTACGTCGCCCACCAGTATACGAGCTGGGGCGAGGGCTGCGGGAGGCGAGCCGTCCGTCCAGCTGGTCACCGTACCGGGCGGCCGCCGAAACCCCCGGGCCATCGCTTCCCGGTCCGAGCGGGGCCAGCGTTCTCTCGAACCGAGGGAGGGTCATGCGATCGGGCGATCACGCTGACACCGTCAAGACGCCTCCGGCGAATGGCCCCTGGCCGGTGTCGAGCTCCCATCCGAGCTTCGCCGCGCCTGACCGCGCGCCGGCGGGCACGAGAATCCGCATGGCAAACCTCGCCGACTGACGCGGGAGAACCTGCCGCATCGGGCTGCAGTTGAGCTTGTAAGAGCGCTCCTCCACCTGCCAGCTCCTGCCGACGTACAGGCCAAGCGACTCGGTGTACCCGGGACAGGGCGCGAGTGACACCGGCTTCGCACCCGGATTCGTCAGGGTCACCACGTAAGCCAGGACACGGCCGGCCCGTACTCGGATGTCTTGTGGGATTTCCGCCTGTAGATACGGGAGGGTGCCGGGCACCGCTACGAATACGCTCGGCGGCGGCGGTGGTACGCCGAGCTGGCTTTCGTCGATCGGCAAGCAGGGCGGGAGCCGTTTCACGGCGAACGATCCTCCACCACCCGGCAGCTCCACGACGATGGAGCGGAAGCGCACCGCCTGCGGCCCTATGGGATGTCCCGTCTCCGGCGGCGGGTTGTTCAAGCAGGCATCGTTGCCGGTGATGAGCAGCTCACCGTGGGCTCCAGGGCGCAGATCGGCCGACACCAGGTTTCCGAAGTAGGTCCCGTGGCCGGCACGGATCTGGCGGCGTTTCGAAGCGCTGTACACGGCGACGAGGGCGGGGTAGCCCGCCAGCAGGCAGGGTGTCGCGCCGGCATTCGCCAAGACGACCGGAACGACGACGTTCCCGAGAGCCGAGCGACTACCTTCGACGTGGACCGTCAGCGTGGACTTGGAGCATCTCGGGGCTGGGGCGAGTGTTGTTGTCGTCGTCGTGCTCGAAGTCGTCGGCGGGGCGGGGACCGCGACCCAGGGGATTACCCCCTCGGCTGGCGCGGTCGAGCTGGTGCTGGCAGGAACCGAGCTAGTCGTGCAAGCGGTCAGCAGCGTGACCATCGCTCCGAATGACGCCAGGCGAGCGTTTGTTCGCTTCATGCACCCTTGAGACGCTGCAGGCCTTGGCTTCTTTGCATCGGCGCCCAGCCGTGCCAGAGCAAGCTGCGACGGCGCCTACCTAGATGGGCGACTTCAGGTCGAGCCCAGCCTTTCGGTCAACCGACCGAGAGGCTGAACACGACCGTGAGCGTTGCCGTCGCCGAGACCGATGCATCGAAGTCCGAGCTGCCCTCGTAGGTGGCAACGACGTGGTAGGTGCCGACGCCGAGCGCCGAGGGCGAGATCGAGCACGTCCCTCTGGCCGATGAGAGCGAGATCACACAGAGTGTGCCTGAGGAGTCCCTCACGATGACGGTCCCCGTCGGCGTTCCGCCGAACGCCGGCGAGACGGCGACCGAGAAGTGGGCGACCTGCTCGTCGCCGAGGGTCACTTTGGCGGGCGAGACCTTGAGGGCAATGGCCGTGCTCGACTTCGAAACGGTCAGCGTGCCCTCCGCCGCCGAGGAGCTGACATTCGCGTTGCCGTCGTAGCTGGCGACGAGATGGTACGTGCCGGCACCGAGTCTTGTGGCGGCCAGCCGGCAGGCACCCCCCCCGCCCGAGAGCGTGATGACGCACAGCGTCGTAGTGGAATCCCTCAGGATGACGGTCCCGGTCGGGGCCGACCCGGAGAACTCCGGCGACACGCTGACGGAGGCGGAGACGACTTCCTCGTCGCCGTAGGTCGCCTTGGCGTCGGACAGCCGGAGGCTCGTCATCGAGGTCGCCCTCGAGACGGTGAAGGCGGCGCTCGTGGCCGAGGCGTCGAAGTCCGAACTGTCGTCGTAGCGCGCCACGATGTCGTAGGTGCCGGTGTCAAGCTCCCGGGGCGACAGCGTGCACGCGCCCTTGCCCGCCGTCAGTGTGATGACGCACAGCGTCGCCGTCGAGTGCTTCAGGGTGACGGTCCCGGTGGGCGCCGAACCGGCGAACTCCGGAGAGACGGTGACCGCGAGGGTCTCGGCCTCCTCGTCGCCGTAGGTCAGGCGGGAAGCGGAGAGGGAGAGCTCTGTCCTCGTGGTCTCTCCCGAGACCTTGAGGGTCTGTTTGGCGGCGACCGAGGAATCGAAGTTCGCGTCCCCGCTGTAGCGGGCGGCGAGATGGTAGGTGCCGGCGCCGAGCTTTGTTGCCGACAGCGTGCACGCACGGGCGGTGGCCGACATGGCGATCACGCACAGCGTCGCAGTCGACTCCTGTACTGTCACGCTGCCGGTGGGTGAGCCCGCGAACTCGGGCGAGACGCTCACGGAGAGACGATCGACCTGCTCGTGGCCGTAGGTGATGGCCGACGTCAAGAGTTTGAGGGCGGTCTTCGTGCTCGCCTTGTCGACGGTCAGCGCTTCCTTGTTGGAGGCAGAGGCGCTGAAATTCGAGTCCCCGCCGTAATTGGCCACAAGGTTCTCGGGTCCGGCGCCGAGCTTGGCGGCCGACACCGTGCACGCTCCGTCCCCTGAGCCGAGCGTGATGGCACAAACCGTCACTCCGGACGCCGTCACCGTGACAGTCCCGGTGGGGGTACCGGAGTACTCAGGCGCCACCGACACGGACACGTGCTCGCGCTGCTCGTCGCCGTAGGTGGCTTTCGACGTCGACAGGCTGACCGAGGTTGTGGAGCTGGCCGGCGCGACCTGGAGGGGCTCCTCGGCGGAGGCGGAGGCATCGAAGTCGGAGTCACCGCCATAGCCGGCCACGAGGTCGTAGCTACCGGCGCCGAGCTGGGCGGCCGACAGGTTGCAGGAGCCGTCACCCGCAGTCAGTGTGATCACACACAGCGTCGTGGAGGACTCCTTCAGCGTGACGGTCCCGAGCGGCGTGGATCCGCCGTACTCGGGCGACACTGTGACCGATAGGTGCTCGACTTGCTCGTCGCCGTAGGTGACTTTGGTGGGGGAGACGCCGAGGTCGGTCGCCGAGGTTGCCGGTGAGACCGAGAGGCTCTCGCTGCTGGACGTCGAGGGGTCGTAACCGTCGGAGGTACCTCCGTAGGTGGCTACGAGGTCGTAGCTACCGGCGCCGAGGTCCGTCGTCAAGAGGTTGCACCCACCCGTGGGGGAGGTGAGCGTGAGCGTGCACAGCGTCGTCGAGGACTCCTTTACCGTGACCGTGCCCGTGGGCGGGGGGCCGGAGTACTCGGGCAGGATCGTGACCGACAGGTGCTCCAACTGCTCGTCGCCGTAGGTGACCGTGGGATTGGAGAGCACGAGGCTGGTCTCCGAGGTCGCCCTCGAGACGCTCACCGATGTCCCGCTCGCGGTGTCCGAGGAGTCGAACTTCGCGTCCCCCGGATAGGAGGCGGAGAAGGAGTAGCCACCGGCCGTGTCTTCGATGATCGTGCAGGATCCTGTCGCCACGCCGTCTGACCCCCGCAGGCTCGCTGGGCAGGTCTGCCCGTTGCCGTCTGCCACCGTGACGGTGCCCGTCGGAGTCTCGGTGATCAACGGGTTGCCTTTCACTTGCACATCGACCGTGATGGGCTCGCCCACGGCCGGGCTGGAGGTCGTGGAGGTGATCGTCGTCGTGCTCGAGGCCTCGCCGACCGTCACGCCTGTCCCGCTCGAAGTGCTCGAGGAGTCGAAGTTGGCGTCCCCCGGCCAGGAGGCGTTGAAGGTGAAGCCGCCGGGGGCGTCTTCGGTGATGGTGCAGGACCCTGTCGCCACACCCTCCGAGCCCGACAGGCTCGCCGGGCAGGTCTGCCCGGCACCGTCGGAGACGGTCACGCTGCCGGAGGGAGCCGGCACTCCGGCACCCGTGAACTCCCCGGTCACGTGAACATCGACGGTGATGGGCTCGCCCACGGCCGGGTTCGAGGTCGTGGAGGTGATCGTCGTCGTGCTCGAGGCCTTGGCGACGGTGACGGCGGTCCCGCTCGAAGTGATCGAGGCGTCGAAGTTGGCGTCCCCCGGCCAGGAGGCGCTGAAGCTGAAGCCACCGGCGACGTCTTCGGTGATGGTGCAGGACCCTGTCGCCACACCGTCCGAGCCGGACAGGCTCGCGTGACACGTCTGGCCGTCACCGTCGGAGACGGTCACAGTGCCGGTCGGCGTCTCGGCGATCAACGGGTTGGCCCTCACCTGCACATCGACGGTGATGGGCTCGCCCACGGCCGGATTCGAGGTCGTGGAGGTGATCGTCGTCGTGCTCGCGGCCTTGGCGACGGTGACGGCGGTCCCGCTCGAAGTGATCGAGGAGTCGAAGTTGGCGTCCCCCGGCCAGGAAGCGTTGAAGGTGAAGCCACCAGGGGCGTCCTCGGTGATCGTGCAGGACCCTGTTGCCACACCGCTCGAGCCCGACAGGCTCGCGTGACAGTTCTGGCCGGCACCGTCGGAGACGGTCACGGTGCCGGCGGGAGCCGGCACTCCGGCACCTGTGTACTCCCCGGTCACCTGCACACCGACGGTGATGGGCTGACCGACGGCCGGGCTCGGGGTCGTGGAGGTGATCGTCGTCGTGCTGGCGGCCTTTGCGACCGTCACCGATGTCCCGCTCGAAGTGCTCGAGGAGTCAAAGTTCGAGTCGCCGCTGTAATCGGCCGCGAAACTGTAGGAGCCGGGCGAAGTCTCG
>DASPSK010000216.1:0-9169 GCA_035623975.1 Acidimicrobiales bacterium
ACGAGCTTCATCCCGACGTCGCCCTGCGAAGCGAGCCGTTCGGGGCTTTGGCGTACCACTACGGCAACCGTCGGCTGACGTTCCTGCGATCGCCCGAGCTCGTCCGCCTCGTCGGCGCCCTCGGGGCCCACGCCTCGGTGACCGAGTCGATGGCCGCCCTCGACATCCCCACGTCCCGCCAGCCGAGCCTCGTGAGGGCGCTCGCCTCCCTCACCGGCGGCGACGTCGTGCGCCCACGAGCCGGCGCCGGGGCCGGGGCCGGGGCCGGGGCGGAGGCGGAGGCACAGGCGGAGTACGCCGATGGCCGCTGAGCGCCTCACCGAGGAGCTCTCCCGCGGCCTCGAGGCGCCCATCTGCCTCACGTGGGAGCTCACCTACGGCTGCAACCTCTCGTGCGTCCACTGCCTGTCGAGCTCCGGCGTGCGCGATCCGAGGGAGCTGACCACGACGGAGGCCTTGGGTTTCGTGGACGAGCTGGCGGCGATGCAGGTGTTCTACGTGAACATCGGCGGGGGGGAACCGACCTTGCGCCCGGATTTCTCCGAGATCGTGGAGTACGCCGTCGGAAGGAAGGTGGGCGTGAAGTTCTCCACGAACGGCACGACGATGACACCGGGGCGGGCCCGCCGCTTCGCCCGCATGGACTACCTCGACATCCAGATCAGCCTCGACGGCGCCTCGCGGGCGTCCAACGACGCCGTGCGCGGCGCGGGCACCTTCGATGTCGCCGTGAAGGCGATGGGACGCTTGGCCGACGCCGGCTTCCAGTCGTTCAAGGTGAGCGTCGTCGTGACTCGGCACAACGCCGGCGAGCTCGCGCAGATGCTGGCGCTCGTGGAGGGTTTCGGGGCAGAGCTGAGGGTGACGAGACTGCGCCCCTCTGGCCGGGGCGCGGCGACCTGGCACGAGCTCCGGCCGACGGCGGCCCAGCTCAAGAATGTGCACGCCTTCCTCGTCTCCCACCCGCACGTGCTCACGGGCGATTCGTTCTTCCACCTCGGCCCCCTCGGCGACCAGCCCCTCGCCGGCCTGAACCTGTGCGGGGCCGGGCGGGTCGTCTGTCTCGTCGATCCGGTCGGTGACGTCTTTGCCTGCCCCTTCGTGATGCATCCCGAGTTCCGGGCGGGCAGCATCCGGCAGGCAGGAGGCTTCGCCGCCGTGTGGCGGGAGAGCGAGCTCTTCACGCGGCTGCGCCAGCCTTCGACGGCGGGGGCGTGCAACGCCTGCGGCTCCTTTGGCGCCTGTCACGGGGGCTGCATGGCGGCCAAGTTCTTCACCGGTCTCCCGCTCGACGGCCCGGATCCGGAATGCGTGCTCGGTCACGGCGAGCGCGCCCTTGCCGGTGTGGCGGCCGGGGGGCCGCCCCGCCACCCACGGCCGGCACACGGCGACCTCGGCCATGGCAAGCCCGAGCGCCCCATCCCGGTCGCCTTCAGGTCGCTCGGCGCGTCGCTCACCCGGTGAGCAGCCTCGGCGACCCGTTTCGCCTCGGGAGCACGACCGCCCGAAACCGCCTCGTTTTCGGGCCCCACGTCACCAACCTCGGCCACCGCCGTTCCATCTCGGCCCGGCACGTCGCCTACTACCGGGCGCGGGCGGCGGGAGGCGCCGGCACCATCGTGATGGAGGAGGCTTCGGCACACGCCTCCGACTGGCCCTACGAGCGGGCGCCGCTGGCGTCGGAGTGCGCCGAGGGCTGGGCGGCCGTCGCCTCCGCCTGCCACGACGAGGGCGCCCTCGTGCTGGCCGCCATCGGCCACGCGGGCGGGCAGGGCTCGAGCGCCTACCACCAGGCCGCCCTCCTCGCTCCCTCCAGCGTGCCCGACGTCGTCACGCGGGAAGTCCCCAAGGTCATGGAGGATGAGGACGTAGTCGCCGTCATCGAGGGCTTTGCCGAGGCCGCCGCCCTGGCCCGGGACGCCGGCTGTGACGGCGTCGAGCTCAACGCCGGGCAGTGGAGCCTGCTGAGGCAGTTCTGCTCGGGCCTCACCAACGCCCGCGCCGACGAGCTCGGCTCGGACCGCGCCGCCTTTCTCCGGCGGGTCCTCGAGGCCGTGGGAGCGGCCGCTCCAGGCCTCGTCGGGCTGCGCTTCAGCTGCGACGAGCTGGCGCCCTGGGCCGGCCTCGTCCCGGAGACCTCGGCGAAGCTGCTGGCCGACCTGGCGACGCCGCGGCGCTTCGACTACGTCACGATCGTGCGGGGCTCCGCCTACGGGACGGGCGCCACCCGTCCCGACGGCCACGTGCCCCCCGGCTTCAACCGGACGGCCACGGCGGTCGTGCGCGCCGCCCTGCCGCCCTCGGTCGCCGTCGTCGCCCAGGGGTCCATCGTCGAGGTGCCCATGGCGGCCGAGATCGTCGCCACCGGCGAGGCCGACCTCGTCGAGATGACGCGGGCACTCATCGCCGACGCGTCCCTCGCCGCCAAAGTCCTCGCCGGCGAGGGTGCCCGCGTGCGCCCGTGCACGTTGTGCAACCAGGCCTGCCAGGTCCGCGATCCCCGAAACCCCCTCGTCTCCTGCATCACCGACCCCTCCACCGGCTACGAGTCGGTGGAGGAGGCGCTTGTGGTCCCGCCGCCGCGCCGCTCAGATCCCCTTGACGCCCGTGCCGCCCGGTCGGACGGAGTCGGCGGCCTCGAGGACGGGGGGCCGGGCCGGTTGCTCGTCGTCGGTGGGGGGCCGGCGGGTCTCGAGTGCGCCCGCGTCGCCGCCCTCTGCGGTCTCGAGGTCACCGTCCTCGAACGGGCGGAACGGCTCGGGGGCATGGTGGCGACGGCGAGCCGGGCTCCGGGCCGCGAGCGGCTTGCCCGTTTCGTCGAGTGGCTCGAGATCGAGTGCAGGCTCGCCGGCGTCGAAATCGTCACCGGGCACGAGGCGGCCCTCGAGGAGCTCGACGCCCACGAAGGCCCCGTCGTGTGCTGCACCGGCTCCCGGCCGGGCCGTCGGGGCTTCACGGTGGCGCCCTTTGCTCCCGTGCTCACCGCCGCCGAGCTGCTGGCGGCCGACCGCCTCGTCGGCCAGGCGCCCGTCTCCCCTGCCGTCGTCTTCGACCCGATCGGCGGGCCGATCGGCATCGGGGCGGCCGAGCTGCTCGCCTCCCTCGGTGCGGCCGTCACGCTCGTGACGCCCGATTTCGTCGTCGGCGAGCAGCTGGCGCGGACCGGCGACCTCGCCCCCGCCAGCGTCCGGCTGCAGCGAGCCGGCGTCGCCCTGGCGACGCGGTCGCTCGTGCGCTCGGTCGAGACCGACAGCGTCGTCGTCGAGCAGCGCGACTCCGGCGAGGTGCGCGTGCTGCCGGCGGCGGTCCTCGTCGATGCCGGCCACCGGCTGCCGGAGGACACGCTCTTTCGCGCCCTGGCCGCCTCCCGCCCGGGGGTGCACGCCGCCGGTGATGCCGTCGCCCCCCGTACGGTGCTCGAGGCCGTGCTCGAGGGTCGGCGCGCCGCACTCGGCCTCAGGCTCCCCGCAGGGGCGGCGGCCGCACCGTGACGCGGAGCCAGCGCTACCCGCTGCTGTTCTCGCCCCTTCGCATCGGCCCGGTGACGGTGGCGAACCGTGCGGTCTTCTCCGCCCATCTCACGAACTACGCCGAGGAAGGCCGTCCGAGCGAGCAGCACGCGGCCTACTACGCCGCCCGGGCAGCCGGCGGCGCCGGCCTCATCATCACCGAGGAGCACTCCACCCACCCCACGGACTGGCCGTACGAGAAGCTCATCCACGGCTACGACCCCGCCGTCGTGCCCGGCTACCGCCGCATCACCCAGGCCGTCCACCGCCACGGGGTCCCCATCTTCGCCCAGATCAACCACAACGGCGGCCAGGGCTCCGGGATGTACACGCGCCGGCCGGTGTGGGCGCCCTCGCCCGTGGCCGACCCGCTGTTCCGCGAGGTGCCGCACGCCGTCACCGAGGCCGAGATCGCCGAGATCGTCGCCGGGTACACGAGCGTGGCGCGCCACTGCCGCGAGGGGGGTTTCGACGGGATCGAGCTGCAGTGCTCGCACTCGTCGATCGTGCGCGGGTTCCTCTCGGGCGCCACGAACCTGCGAACCGACCGCTACGGCGGCTCCCTCGAGGGGCGGGCACGGCTGCTCCTCGAGCTGCTCGAGGCCGTGCGGGCGGAGATCGGGCCCGGCCTCGCCCTCGGCGTGCGCCTGTGCGGCGACGAGCTCATCGAGGGTGGCTCCGGCATCGACGAGGCCGTGCGCGTCGCCGAGATGGTCGAGGCACAGGGCTTGACGGATTACCTCAACACCTCGATCGGCGTGGCGACGGCGACGCTGTTCATGATCGAGGCGTCGATGCACGTCCCCCCGGGGTACGCCAGCTTCATCCCCTCGGCCATCCGTGCAGCGGTGTCGCTCCCGGTCGTGGGCGTCGGGCGCTTCAAGGATCCCCTCCAGGCCGAGCGGGCGCTCTCGGAGGGTCAGTGCGATCTCGTCGGGATCGTGCGCGGGCAGATCGCCGATGCTGATCTCGTCGCCAAGGCCCGTGCCGGACGCACCGAGGCGATCCGCCTCTGCCTCTCCTGCAACCAGGAGTGCGTCGGGCGGATGGGGCTCAACCGGTGGCTCGGGTGCATCGAGAACCCGGGCACGGGCCGGGAGGGGGCCGCGGGGGCGGCAGGGAGGGGCCCGACCGGGCTCGCCCCGCGTGCGCGGCCGAGACGGGGCGGCAAGGGCGACGCTGCCGACCGGCGGATGCTCGTCATCGGCGCCGGCCCAGCCGGATTGCAGGCGGCCATCGCCGGAGCGCGGCGAGGGCGGGCGGTGACCGTGCTCGAGCGGGCGGGCGAAGCCGGCGGTCAGGTGCGCCTGGCGGCCTCCGTGCCGAACCGGGCGGAGTTCGGTGACCTCATTCGCAACCAGCTGCACGAGTGCCGTGAGCTCGGCGTCGAGATGCGCTTCGGAGCAGAGGCCATCGTTGAGGACGTCCTCTCGGCCGGCGCCCGCACCGTCGTGGTCGCCACCGGCTCACGGCCACGCCGCCCGTTCTGGGCGGAGCTGGTCGAGGCGGAAGGGATCCCGGTCGCCGACGTCACCGAGGTGCTCGACGGCACCGCCGTGCCCGCTGGCGACGTCGTCGTCGTCGACGAGGTGGGCTTCCACCAGGCCACGAGCGTGGCGGAGCTCCTCGCCGACCGTGGGTGCAACGTCGAGATCGTGACGCCGGGCATGGTCGTGGGCCAGGATCTCGGCATCACGCTCGACCTCGAGGGCTTCAACATGCGCGCCGCCTCGAAACGCATCGTCCAGTCGACCGACCGCGTCGTCATGGGTGCCGCCGGCGGCGCCCTGCAGCTGCTGCACCACCCGACGGGGGCGACGGAGGAGCGAGCCGCCAGCTACGTCGTCCTCGCCCTCCCGGCCGAGCCCGACGACGCTCTCTACCTCGCCCTCAAGGACGCCAGGCCAGCTCTCGACGGGCCAGCTCTCGACAGGCCGGCTCCCGACAGGCCGGCTCTTGACGTGCGCCGGGCCGGCGACTGCGTTGCCCCCCGGCGGGCGCATGCCGCCGTCATCGAGGGCGAGCGCGAAGGGTCTCGGCCGTGATCGCCGTCGCCCTCGTGCGGGGAGGCGTCCTCGTGGCCGGGTCCGAGGAGACGATCGCCGAGGCCGGTGGGGCCGCCGTCGTCGCCGGGGAAGGGGCCGCGGCCGCGGCCGCCGAGCTGGCATCCCGGGCAAGCACGTGGGATGCCGGTCACGAGTGCGGGGAGCTGCGCGTGCTCGAGCTCGGGGTTGGCTTCCGGCCGGCGGAGTGGGCGTCGGCCATCGCCCCCCACGTCGGCTCCGAGGCCGTCGTGCTGCCTGCCTCCCCTGACGGTCGCGACCTCGCCCCGCGCTTGGCGGCGATCCTCCGTCGCCCCCTGCTCGCCGGTGCCGTCAGGGTGACCGCAGACGGCGCCTCCCTGGCATGGAGGCAGGGGCGCCAGATCGCCCGGTTCCGGGCGGACGGTCCCTTCGTCGCCACCTTGCTTCCGGGGGCCCGGTCCGTCGGCGTTGCCGAGCCTGGCCGGACGCGAGCGGTGCCGGCGGTCGTGGAGCTCGAGTCGCCCTCGCCAAGGGGGCAGGGAGAGGGTGGGCAGGGCGACGACGGCACCGGGGACCTTCTCCGTCCCGGGGCGGCCTGCGATCCCGAGCTCGTCGAGGTGATGGCCGCCGACCTGGCCGCCATCGATCTCGCCGAGGCCGATCGCATCGTGGGCGCCGGCGGCGGGCTCGGCGGTCCCGAGCAGGTGGCGTTGCTGGAGACGGTCGCCGCCAAGCTCGGCGCCCCCGTCGGGGCCACGCGGGTCGTGACCGATGCCGGTTGGCTCGGCCACGACCGCCAGATCGGGACGACGGGGGTGTCCGTGCGACCCCGCTGCTACCTGGCCTTCGGGATCGCCGGGGCGGCCCAGCACATCGCCGGGCTCGGCACCCCCCGCCACGTCGTCGCGGTCAACCTGGATCCGAGCTGCCCGATGATGGCGATGGCCGACCTCGCCCTCGTGACCGACGCCAGGTCGCTCGTGGCGGTGCTGGCACACAGGCTGACAGAAGGCGCTTGGCCATGTCCGACATGACGGTGGGCTTCGACGTCGTCGTGGTCGGTGCCGGCCCTGCCGGCTCGACGGCCGCCATGCAGCTGGGACGGGCCGGGCTCAGCGTCTGCCTCCTCGAGCGCGGCCCCGCCCCCGGCGCGAAGAACCTCTTCGGCGGTGTCGTCTACCCGAGAGTGCTCGACGACCTCGTCCCGCGTTGGCGCGAAGAGGCCCCGCTCGAACGTTGGGTGACCCGTCGGGCGACGATGCTCCTCACGGACACACAGGCACTCTCCGTCGACTTCAGGACGACGGCCTGGGGACAGGCTCCTTACAACGGCGCCACCGCCCTGCGTCCCGCCTTCGACGCCTGGCTGGCGTCACACGCCGTCGAGGCGGGTGCGGTCCTGCTCACCTCGACGACGGCCGTCGGGCTGCTGCGTGACGCCTCCGGCACCGTCGCCGGCGTGCGCACCGACCGGGACGACGGCGAGCTGAGGGCGAAGGCGGTCGTTGCCTGCGACGGGGTGAACTCCTTCCTCGCCAAGGAGGCGGGCTGTGCCGGGCCGTCGCGCCCGGTCGACTACACCCTCGGCGTGAAGGAGATCCTGGCGCTGCCGGCCGAGGAGATCGAGCGGCGCTTCGGCGTGGCAGAAGGGGAGGGCGCCGACTTCGAGATCCTCGGGGGGACGGGAGGCGTGGGGGGCGGGGGGTTTCTCTACACGAATCGGGAGACTCTCTCGGTCGGGCTCGTCCTCTCGCTCCCGGCCTTGACCGAGTCGGGCCGGCGTCCCGAGGAGATCCTCGCCGAGTTCAAGGCCCATCCTGCTCTCGCCCCCCTCGTCGCCGGAGCGGACCTCGTCGAGTACGGGGCGCACCTGATACCAGAGGCGGGCGTGTCCATGATGCCGAAGCTCGCCACGGCCGGCATGGTCGTCGCCGGGGACGCCGCCGCCATGTGCCTCGCCTCCGGGCTCTGGCTGGAGGGGGTGAACTTCGCCATCTCGTCCGGGGCGGCGGCGGCAGCGGCGGTGAGCGAGGCGGTGAAGGCAGGCGACGTGAGCGGGCCGGTTCTGGAGGCGGCGTACCGTCGGCGGCTGAAGGAGGGTTTCGTGCTGGCGGACCTGGAGCGGCTCAAGCGGGCACCCCATCTCCTCCTCTCCGACCGTGTGCAGCACCGCTACCCACAGTTCGTATGTGACATGGTCGAGGAGGTGTTCACCGTGGCCAACCCCGCACCGAAACCCCGCCTCGCCTCCCTCCTCCGCCGCCACGTGCGCCAGACCGGCCTGCGCTGGCGCGACCTCGCCCGGGACGCCTGGGCCTCGTGGCGGATGCTGGGATGACGCCGTGACCGGGCCGCCCTTGCCGGAGATCGCCTTCGAGGACCGCATGGCGACGACGGAGTTCCGGGTCGCTCCCGACGCCCACATCGTCGTCGACGGTGACGCCTGCCGCGGCTGCACGACGCGCGAGTGCGTCACCGCCTGCCCAGCCGGGCTCTTCGTGCCCGTCTCCGACGGCGGGATCCTCTTCAACTACGAGCAGTGCTTCGAGTGCGGGACGTGCTACATGGTCTGCAATACGGAGGGGGCGATCACCTGGCGCTACCCCGTGGGTGGCTTCGGCGTCGTCTACCGGCACACGTGAGCGCCGAAGACGTGGCCAACGGCGAAGGCGCCGGGCTGCCGGGTGCCCCCTCGGCGGCGCCTCGCATGCCTCCCCCGGGAGGCGTCCTCGTCGTCGCCTGCATGAAGCTCGTCGAGCTGCGGGCCGGCGTCGATCCCCTCACCGGAGCCGTCATCGCCGACCCTGCGTCGGCCGGACCGTCGCCGGCCGACGAGGCGGCCCTCGAGTGGGCGCTGCGCATCGGGGAGGCGGCTCGGGCTGAGGTCGTCGCCCTGTGCGCCGGCGGGGCGGAGGCCGATCCCATGCTGCGGGGTGCCGTCGCCGCCGGAGCTTCGCGGGCGGTGCGCGTGCCCGTGGCCGGGGCGGCACCGAGTGCGGTCGTGGCGGCTGCGCTCGCGGCGGCCACGAGGAGCCTCTCGGCCGCCCCGGGCCCCGGCTCCGAGCCTCCTTCAGGCGAGGTCCGTATCGTCGTGTGCTGCGGCGACGCCAGCATCGATCGGGGCAGCGGATCGGTCCCGGCCTTCCTCGCCGCCGAGCTCGCGGCCGCTCAGGCGCTCGGGCTCGTCAGTGTGAGCGTGTCGGCCGAGCCGCCACCCCTGCCGCCGGCCGAGCCGCCGGCGACGGCGCCGGAGGCGCTCGAGGCCGGGACCGTGATCGAGCTCCTCGTCGAACGTCGGCTCGACCGCGGGCGTCGGGAGCGGCTCCGCCTGCGGCCGCCCTGCGTCCTCTCCGTCGAGGCCGTGACGGCGCGGCTGCGGCGGGCAAGCCTCGGGGCCGCTCTCGCCGCCCGGACGGCCAAGATCGAGGTGCTCGATGGCGCCATCGGGGCCGCCGCCGCCGCCGGCGCGTCCGGTTCGCTCGACGCCGGCTCCGCGGGCGTCGAGCTCATGGCCGAGGAGCCCTTCCGGCCGAGGACACGCCTCGTACCTCCGCCCGCCGGTGCGGGGCCGCGTGAACGCATCCTCGAGCTGACGGGATCGCTGCACGAGCGACCGGCGGCGCGCACGCTCGTGCT
>DASPSK010000230.1:0-11210 GCA_035623975.1 Acidimicrobiales bacterium
GCCGGGATGCCTGTCCCTTGGACCTGCCAGCCGTCGTTGGCCGTCGTGGGTATGTTGGAGTCACCGGCTGGAGGGGTGAAGGTGATGGTCGACCCGCCACTCGTGACGACGGCGCTCTCGAGATAGACCCCGCTTATCTCAGGGTTGTTCCAGGTGATGCAGCTGCCGGTGTTCTGCTGGTAGATGTACCAAAGCTGCGTCGCCGAGAGCGGGAAGGCGTGGCTGGGATTTCCGGACTGGTTCGAGACGAGCATCGGCAGGAGGTCGGTGGCGACGCTGAGCTGGTCGATCTGCTCCGTGCCGGGCATCCCTGCCGTCGTCGTCTGCGCGGACGCGGACGTGGCCGCACTGATCACCTCTTGGGGCGAAGTCGTCGTCAGGGAGTTGTGGCCGGCGATTATGTCCTGGACGAGGGCCTTGAACCCGGCAGTCCCTCCATTCGGCCGCTGCACGGCCTGCAGGCCGGCTCGCAGCACGACGGTCGGGTTGAGCACGCAGGGAATACCGGTGTTGGTCGCTGTCGCGTTGCCGGTTCCGACCGTGCTCCCCGTGCCGGGCGTGCAGGTCGCCTGGCTTTGTTGGCCGCCGTCGACGCCGTAGGCCAGGCGAGCGTTGGCGTCGGCCGTCGCGTCGAAGTTGATCAGCTCGTATTTGTTGCCGAGGTAGTTGTAGCCAACGTCGCCGTAGGCGTCACCGTCGGCCATGAAGTCGATCATGTACTGGAGGGTGTCGGACCCGACGCCGACCACGTCGCCCGCCCTCGGGGCGTAATCCGCGTATGCCGGCTGGGCGATGAGAGCAATGGGCAGCACCATGGCCACCGCCGTCGCCGCAGCCAAGCCAATCTTCAATGTGCGGTGTCGCAAGTTGAGCTCCTTAGGTCGACCGTCATGGACCGCACGCCTTCACCGACCGCGTGCGCCCTAGGCCTAACACGCCGACATGTCTTTCCCACCTACGCAGGGTGAACAAGGCATGAACTCTTGATATCGGCCGGGCCACTGCCCGCGCAGCGGCGGGGAAGGGCCGGTGTCAGGCCTGACCTGGGCCGAAATTCGGGTGGTCGAGCAGCTGGCTCAGCCGCGAACGAAGCACCGTGCGGTTCGAGTAACGGACACGCAACACCTCCAGGCAATGTTCGTCACTCGGCCGTTCGTGTTCGCGAGACTGCCCCAAGACGGCTGAGGAGGCCGGCGTCTGTCCAACGGCCTATGACCTCGCCAGCCGCCCTCGGGGTCGAGGCGGGGGACCTCGGGAGCACATAAGTTCCCTATTCGGGACGACGCGCCCTTGACCACGCCCTGGGGGCAAGGAGGAAGATCGTGACGTGCGCGCGGAGCCGGTTACAGAGTTGCTCAGCAGCGGGGAATTCTCGCGACGGTCACGGCTGAGCGCCAAGGCGCTCCGCATCTACGACCAAATCGGCCTGCTGCAGCCCGTCTACGTCGATTCGTCCAACGGGTACCGCCGTTACGGAGTCGATCAGCTCCGCCGCGCCCGGCTCATCGGCATGCTTCGCGGCATCGACATGAGCCTCGCCGAGATCGGAGCGGTGCTCGCGGATGTCGGCACAGATCCAGACCTGGCGGCGGATCGACTCGACCGGCACCTGGTCGAACTGGAGGCCCGCCACACGAGCCGGAGGTCCCTGGTACGTCACATCCACTCGATCTTGAGGGAGGAAGCCCGCCCGATGTTCACCATTCAGACGCGGCACGTGCCGAGGCGGCGAATGATGTCGATCCAGCGCCGACTACAGGCCCCGGAGACCGACACCTTCGTTCGCGAGGCGAAGGAGCTGTTCGCCGAACACCTGCGCGGTTCTCCTTCCGCCGGACCATTCGAGCTCATCTTTCACGGCGTCGTCGACGACGAGAGCGACGGACCCCTGGAGGCGGCACTCGCCTGCTCCGACGACGTAGAGCCAACCGAGCTCATCGGGATCCGTACCGAAGAGGCACACGACGAGGCCTTCACCACGATCACCAAGGCAGAGTGGGCGTATCCGGCGATTCTGGCTGCCTACGATGCCGTTGCCTGCTCGCCCGAGGTGACCGCTCGTCCCGGCAGTCGACTGTCGTGCCGGGAGGTGTACGTGGCCGAACCGGATGCGATCAGCGACGACGATCTGATCTGCGACATCGCTTTTCCCCTCGGGGACCACACCGATCCCGGATGACGCTCGACCGGGGTGCAAGACGGGCCTCCGTCGTGAAGTGCACCCTCCCTTGCGGACATGCTCACGCCTTGCTCGCACCGGGCCCATCCGGCGCGGGCGACGCCTTCGCTTCCCTGGGATGATGGCGATATGAAGGCGCGGCGCGGGAGCTACACGAGCTACGGGATCGGCTGCGCGCTCGTGTGGCTCGTCATCTTGGCGATCACCTCCGTGACCACCGACGAAAGCAAGCGGCGTACCATCCGAATGGCCTGTGCCGGGTGGTGGCTCGGCTGGCTCTCGGCGACGACCGCCCGCTACGTGTATCCGCCCCCGCGGCGGTGGCTGGTGCCTCCCGAACCTGAAACTTGAGCGGTCGCCGACAACAATCTGCACACGATGCCATCGCCCCCACGGGTAGCGCGACGATCCGACGAGGGTGTCCTCGACCAAGCGAAGGCCCACCTCGGCCGGGCCGACCCGGTGCTGGCCCATCTGATCGCCGAGCAACCCGACTTCGACCCCCGGGCGTGGCTGGCAGAGCTGCCTTCCATGGACGCCTTCGGCGCCTTGGTCTTTCAGGTGATCGGCCAGCAGCTCTCCGTCGCGGCCACCCGTCGCATCCTCGACCGCCTCCTCGAAAGCTTCGACGGTCGGATGCCCGCGCCCGCCCAGCTCGTCTCCGCCGATCCGGACCGACTCCATCGTGCCGGCCTCTCCCGGCGCAAGGTCGCTACCCTGCGGGCGGTCGCCGCTCACTTTGCCGACGGCTCCCTCAGCGACGCAAGCCTGCGACGCCTCTCCGACGCCGACATCGAAGCTCGCCTCACCGCCATCCCAGGCATCGGCCCCTGGGCTGTGCACGGTCTGCTCATCATCGCCTTCGGGCGCCCCGATGTCGTCTTGCCCGGAGACCTCGCCCTGCGCAAGGCCATCCAGCACACCTACCACCTCGACCACCTACCTACCCAAGACGAAGTCCTCCGCATCGCAGAGCCGTGGCGGCCATACCGCAGCCTGGCCACGGCCTACCTCTTCCAGGCCGGCTTCGACCGCTCCACCCCCGACCCAGCCTCGACCCGCCCACAGCCGGCCCCTTCCTCCGCTTCCAGGGCGTCCCCTCCGGAACAGTCGATCGGGACGAGCTCCGGTCGCTGGACTCGAAGGCCGTCGGATGTCGGGAAGGGCGGATCCGGTCCCTCTCCTCGTCGGCAAGGCGACCGCGCCCAGCCGCCGAGCCTGCCGTCCATGCTCATGCCCGACGACGAAGGCCACTGAGGCGGCCGCGTCCATCGACCCGCCCGGCGAACTCGCGTTACCGTCACCCTCGTGACTGATGTGGAGTTCGTGACCGCCAACGGCATACAAATGGCCGTATATGTGAGATATGTGAGCGGTCCTGAGACTGCCCCAGCGATGCTCATGTTGCACGGTCTTGGCGAGCTTGCCGTCGGCTGGGAGATCGTCCGTCCGGAGCTCGAGCGCCACTACCGAGTCATCGCGCCGGACCTTCGTGGTCACGGTCAGACAGACTGGCCGGGCACCTACTCGCTCAAGCTGATGAGAGACGACACCGTCCTGCTGATGAACGAGCTGGCCCTCGACCGCGTGATCCTCGTCGGTCACTCGATGGGCGCAGGTGTCGCCTATCTGATCGCCGAGGACCATTGCCAGCGCGTGGATCGCTTGATCGTCGAGGATGCTCCTCCCCCTTACCCGAGGGTCGGGCCACCGATCCCGGACCGTCCCGAGGGCGTCGATCTACCCTTTGACTGGGAGATGCTGCTGGCGATCCGAGGCGAGGTGGATGACCCGGATCTGGACGCCTGGGCGAATCTTCCCCGTATCACCGCTCGAACGCTCATGGTCGCCGGCGGGCCTACGAGCCCCGTCAGCCAGGAGAAGATCCATGAGGCGGTGGCGCTCGTGCGCCAAGCAACGCTCGTGACCATCCCGGCGGGACATCACGTTCACACAAATGAGCCGAACGAGTTCGTGGCAACTGTGCTGGAGTGGCTCGGTTCCTGAGCACTCGCCCGCGCCAGCACGGGCGGTTCCCCACCTGCACGGCGCCGCTGCCATGGCGCTGCTTCGCGTGCAGACAGCGATCCTGCGACAGTCATCACCCTGGAGGCGACCCTGGGGGGTCCCGCACGCCGGACTTCGCGAGAGGGCCGACGAGTGGGGCTAGTTCAGATGAGGCTCAGACCGCCGCCTCCGCGGCAACTTCGAGCGCGTGGTCGAACTCCGGCTCCTCGGAGTGGACATAGCGCCGGCCCATGAGGGCAGAGGCGACGACTCCGATGGCCGCCGCCGCGGCCGCAAGTGCGAACGCCAGGTGCAGCCCATGGGCGAACGGTTGCTCGATGAGCTTCGGGAAGAAGGACCGGCTCGTCACGTAAGCGGCCTGGTGGGCGGGCAGGTGCTGGAGGGCACCTGTCGGGCCGAGCAGCTCTCGGATGGGGTTGTAGCCGAGGAAGGCAGAGAAAAGGCTGCCGATGGGGGGCTCGTTGGCCACAAGGTGCGCCGCGCTCGGGTTGATGCCTGCGGCCGTGAGGCCGGCGAACATGTGGGATGGTAGCTCGGCAGCCAGGCCGAGGGTCACGATCGTGAAGAACAGGCCCATGGAGAGCACGGTGGCCGAGTTGAAGAACGTCATGGTCATGCCGGCCCCGCCTCCGCGCTGGTCGGGGGGAAGGCTGTTCATGATGGCGGCCTGGTTCGGGGAGAAGAAGAGGCCCATGCCCGTCCCGAACAGGAAGAGCAGGAGGGCGAACCACACGTAGCCGAAGTTCATGGGCAGCAACTCGATGAGCAGGAAGGCCGATCCCGACAGCGTCAAGCCGAGACTGGTCAACACCCTGGAACCGTAACGGTCGGACAAGCTGCCGGAGAACGGGCCGAGGAAGAAGCCGAGCGTCAGCGGGATCATGTAGATACCAGCCCACAGGGGCGTCCTGTCAAAGCTGTAACCGTGCTGGGGCAGCCAGATCCCCTGGAGCCAGATGACGAGCATGAACTGCAGTCCGCCCCGACCGAGGGCCGCCATCAGCCCGGCGACGTTGCCCATGACGAAGGCCCGGATGCGAAACAGCTCCAGGTGGAACATGGGGGCGGGCACCTTCGTCTCGACCCAGACGAACAAGCCGAGAGCCGCCATGCCCGCGAACACTCCGGCCAGGACCCAGGGGTTCGTCCAGCCGGTGGGATGCCCGCCGTAGGGAAGGAGCGAGTACACAATGCCGGTGAGCAAGGCGACCAGCCCGACGGCGAACGTGGCGTTGCCGAGCCAGTCGACCTTGGCGGCGACCCGCACGCCGGTGTCCCGAAGGCGCCGGTAGCCCCAGATGGTGCCGACGAGCCCGAAGGGTACCGACACCATGAACACCAGCCGCCATTCGATCGGGGCCAGCACCCCGCCCAGGATGAGGCCGATGAACACGCCGCTCACCGCGCCCACTCCGTTGATCCCCAGGGCCCGGCCCCGCTCCCCGGGCGGGAAGGCATCGGTGATGATGGCACTGGAGTTAGCGAACAGCAACGCCCCGCCGACTCCCTGGAAGACCCGCAGCACGATGATCCAGAGAACGCCCGGCACACCCGTCAGGAAGCTGGCGGACAAGAGAATCGAAAAAAAAGTAAAGACCGCGAAGCCGAGGTTGAACATCCGAGCCCGGCCGTAGAGGTCGCCGACCCGGCCAAGACTCACGACCAGGACCGCCGTCACGAGGAGGAACCCCATCAGCACCCAGAGGAAGTAGGACACGTTGGAAGGGGCAAGAGGGTTGAGGTGGATGCCCCGGAACATGTCGGGCAGGGAGATGAGCAGGATCGACTGGTTGATCGTCACCATCACCACGCCGAGGGTGGACAGAGACAGAGCCGTCCACTTCTGGGGAATCGCCACCGGGAGCAGGCTATCGGCCTATGGCCGCGTTGAACCGGCCCAGCCGGGCATCCTGCCCGCCGTCAGGCGATCCCGAGCAGCTCGGCGCCGTTGCGCCAGAAGAACCTCTCCTTCGTGTCGTCGTCGAAGGCGTCGAGCTCGGCACCGAAGCGCTCGAAGGGCCGCCGCCCACCCTCTGGGTGCGGGTAGTCGGTTGAGAACATGAACAGCCCAGGGCCGCACTGGTCGATGAGCCAGGCCGTGTCCTCGAAAGAGAACGGCGTGAAGCGCACCTGCCGTCGTAGGTACTCCGAGGGTAGCAACGGCAGTGCCCTGAGATCGGGCTCCGACCGGGAGAAGGACCGGTAGGCGTGGTCCACATTGCGCAGCAGTCCGGGCACCCAGGAGGCCCCCAGCTCGATGACGCCACCTCGCAGGCCCGGATGGCGCGCGAAGACGCCGTCGAGGGCTAGGCAGGCGAGGAAACGCTCGGGGGAATGGTGCAGCACGGGAAAGTCTTTGCCCCGCAGGTTCTCGCCGCCGCCGAGCCAGTCCTTGGGGAGCGGGCGGCCGTTGTTGTGGAAGGCCTTGGGCAGAAGCTTGCCGCCTCCGACGTGGAGGACAAAGGGCACGCCCGCCTCGGCCAGACGGGCCCAGACGGGCTCGACGTCGACGTGCGCGGGCGAGAAGTCACCGGGGGCGTCGGAAGGGATCCACACGGCGGCGACCCCTTCGGCAAGCGCCTGGTCGAGCGCTTCGACGGCCAGAGCAGGGGCCAGCAAAGGGAGGAAACCCACGGCATTGAGACGCCGGTCGTGCTGGCAGAAGTCGGCCATCGCCCGGTTGAGCGCCCGGGTGCCGCCGTAGAGCAGCTCGAGGTCGTCGTTGCCCGTGAACTGCGAGAGCGAGAAGGTGGGAAACACGAGCTGCGCCGAGATGCCGAGCGCGTCGAGCACCCGGGCGCGCACGTCTGCGTCCAGGGCACCGGGCGCCATCCACCCTTTCGGACCGGTGAGGACCTCGGAGCTGACATCCTCGTCGCGTTGCCGCGCCCACAGTGCCGGCAGAGAGGACATGAGCTTGGCGGCGCCGGCTCCCGCCTTCTCGAAGCCGAGCGGACGCAGTCGCTCGCGCACCTGGGGATCGGCGTACGACGGGAGCCATTCGTCAACCTCCATGAGGTGGCTATCGGCGTCGAACACCGCAGAGCTGCGCATGACTCCCCCTCGACGGCGTGGCCAGGGCGATGACCATGGTATGCGGAGGAAGCTGCCGCCGAGGGCGCCCGGCCGGGGCGGAACGACGGTTGGTGGTCCTGGCGTAGCCTCGGCGTTCGTTGTCCTTCCCAGACCCCGACCGAGGAGGGCCGTGAGGGAGTCGTCGCCTGCGAGTCACTCGCTGAGGGTTGCCGGAGCACGCCTGCACTACGAGGTGCAGGGTTCAGGCCCTGTGCTCATGCTGGTCGGTCACCCCATGGGCGCTGCGGGGTTCGCCGCCATCGTGCCCCTCCTCGCCGAGGACTACACCGTCGTGACCCACGACCCCCGAGGGTTCGCCCGCAGCACGATTGACGATCCCGAGCAGGATGCCGAGCCGGACCTGCTGGCCGACGACGTGCGCCGGGTGCTCGAGGCGGTTGGCGGAGGGCCCGCGTGTGTCTTCGGCAGCAGCGGTGGCGCCGTTACGGCGCTCGCCTTGGTCGCCCGTTACCCGGGACACGTGGCAACCCTCGTCGCCCACGAGCCCCCGCTCGCCCTGCTCTCGCCGCACGCCCAGCAGGTGGGGGCGGAGATGCACGACATCTACGACACATACTGCGAGCAGGGCGACCGCGCCGCCTGGGAGAGGTTTTCCATCTTCAGCGGCATCAGCATGCGCCCCCGGGCTGAGGACGCTCCGCCGCCGCCGTCGGCCGAGGCGGCGGCAATGAGCGACCGCTTCTTTCGTCACGGCCTGCTGCCCATCACGTTCTACGAGCTGGACTTCTCCGCTCTCAAGGACGGGTCGACGCGGGTCGTGGTCGGCGGCGGGACCACCTCCAGGGGCCAGTTCGCGCAGCGTATGGCCGTAGCACTTGCCGAACGCCTCGGCACGGCGCTGATCGAGTTTCCCGGAGGCCACACCGGCTTCGCGAGCGACGCCAGTGAGTTCGCCGCCGTCCTCCGCCGCTCCCTGCATAGCTCGTAGGGACGGGCGACCCGGCCCGGGGAAACCTCGGCCGAGCCAGGCCCTCGGCGAAAATGAGCCCGTGGGGACTCATGTCGCCCTGCTCCCAAGCTTTCAGTTCGACGCCCGTCGAGTACCTGTAGTGAACTTCCGCTGATGACGAAGAGGCTCGAGATCTCCCGCGACATCGTGGCCCCGCCCGAGCTCGTATACGCCGCCGTCTCGGATGTGACACGTATGGGCGAGTGGTCCGAGGAATGCCATGCCTGCGAGTGGCACGAGGGCTACGACGGCCCGGTCGTCGGCGCCACCTTCGACGGCCACAACCGCCACGACGAGCACGAGTGGACCACGCAAGGCAAGGTCATCGAGGCCGACCCCGGCCGGGCGTTCACTTTTGAGTGCTCAATGATGGGCTACCACTACTCGACCTGGGGGTACCGCATCGAGCCGACTCAGTCGGGCTGCCGGGTGACCGAGTGGAACGAGGATCTGCGACCCGAGTCCGCCCTGGAGCTGAGCAAGCAGATCTCCGGCGTGGACGACCGTACGGAGCGCAACCGCCGAACCATGACCGGCACTCTCGAGCGCCTCGCCGCCGCCCTCGAGAACTAATGGGTTCAGCAGCCCATCGGCGTGAGGGCTGGACGTCTCCGAACGGTTCAGGGCCGAGCCTGGTCGTCGAAGGACGGTGTCGGGGCGATGCGGCGGGCGGCCGAGAGAAAGTCCTCCGCGCCGACGGCCCGGTCCGGGAAAGCCGCCGCGATGGCGGTGGGGAGCAGGCGCGTGCGGATGTCGGAGAAAGTGAAGCCTGGACCGTCCTGCCTGCCGGTGAGCTCGACGATCTCGTCGATGACATCGGCTGGGAGATCGATGCCTTCGAGGTCCATCTTCAGGAGGGCACGCCGCTCCTCGGCGTCGGGACGGTCGAATTGCTCGTCGGCGAGGCACCGCCGCAGGATGGCCGGATCGAGGGCGTCGTAGCGATTCGTGCAGAGAAAGACGAGAACTCGGCCGTCGAAGCGGCGAAAGGAGTCGAGTTTCTGAATGAGGGTATTGACGGCCACTTTGTCCTCGTGGTGAATCTCCCGGGTCGCACGGGACGACGTGAGGGAGTCGCCCTCGTCAATGATGAGATAGACGGTCCTCGATTTCCCGGCTTCCTTCGCGACGGTGGTGAAAGCCTGACTCAGCAGCGCTGTCATCTGACCGACAAACCCCTCTCCCCGCACACGCGTGCTCAGCTTGAGGAGCGAGCCGGGCCGTCCGCTCGCGACGGCGAGGGAGTTCGCCATCGCCTCGGCCGTCTCGGTCTTCCCAGTACCGACGTCGCCATGGAACAGCACGAGCGGATAACGGTCCGGCAGCACCTTCAAGAGCGGCAGCGAGAGGCCGTGGAACCTCTCGCTCCATCGCCGCACGCCGTCGGGATCGATCATCAACCGCAGGCTCCCCTCTAAGCGCATGCGACGCTCGGCGAAGCCGATGAGACGGGAGGCTCGGGCGGCGATCCCCGCGTCGGGCAGCGCCAGTTGAAGCTCGAACAGCTCGCTCGGCGGCAACATGTGGCCGGGGTAGCCCACCGGCACAGTTTCACACCTTCGGGCGGACGGAGGCGCTCGCCCGCTCGGCCTGCCGGCATCGAGGCGACCTCATCTGTTCATCGCCTCCGACTAACCTCCCGACCCGGAAGGGGAGGTCACATGGGAGCACGATTGCGGTGGTGGAGCGGCGCCGCCGTCGTCGTCGCGCTCGTCGGTCTGGGCGGCGCGACCGCGCCGACGACAACGGGCGCAGCGGCAACACCCACCACGAAGACGAAGGTCGAGACGGTGTATCCCTGGACCTCGGCCGGGAAGCTGAAGGCGGGGTTCAAGGTCGCCGGCACCGTCAAGGGCACCTGCTGGACGAGCTCGATCGCCGTCGCCAGTAGCGATGCGTACCGGTGCATGACGAACAAGTCGCTCATCTATGACCCATGCTTCGCCCCCGACGTAAAAGCGGTCACAGAGCTGGCCTGCATGGCCACGCCCTGGGGCAAGGTCACCCGCTTCGACCTCACGGCGCCCATCCCGAAGTCCGCCAAGCACCCCAACGGCAAGCCCTGGGTCTGGGCCGACCAGCTCGGCAACGGTGTTCGCTGCCTCACGGACGAGGGCACTGGCGCCGTGATCGACAAGGTCGTGTTCAACTACTACTGCGTTCCCGGCACCGGCTGGGCGACCATACCGGACAAGAAGCCCGAGCCGTGGACCGTGCGTTACGCCAAGAGCGACCAGTCCACGACCCTGGAGTCCGAGCAGGTCACCACCGCCTGGTACTGATTAGGGCTGACTGCCTGCCTGCTCGCAGTAGAAGAGTCAGAGGCCGAGGCTCTTCCTCACGAGAGGCACCGCCGTCGCCGCCCAGGCGGCCACGACGCTGTCGAGCCGATCGAGAGCGTCCTCGGTCACATACAGCCCTCTCGTGGGCACCACCGCACCCAGCTCGACGAGGAGCGGGCGGAGATGGACCTCGACGGCAAGGGTGTGCAGCGGGGCGGCGCCCGTCATGACGGGCACGGCAATCGTGCCGGCGAGCCCGTTGGTGCCGTACCGGTCGAAGAACGCCTTCAACAGCCCCGTGTAGGACGCCTTGTAAGTCGGGGACGCCACCACGACGATGTCGCTGGCGGCCACGGCAGCCGTCAGCTCGCTGAGGGCGGGGTCGCGCGGGTCGAACAGCTGCCCGGCGTGATCGGCGAGATCGACGACGAGCCGTTCGCTCCCCTTCCCGGCGGTTTCTTCGAGGGCGCCGGCGACGGTGGTCGCCACGCCGTAGGTCCGCGATCGCGGCTTCGGGTTGCCGACCACGACGGCGACCCGTCTCGGGGCTCGTTCGAGGTTCACGACGGCGGTGCGGGTGCCAACAGCTGATGGGGCGTGGCCGTCTCGCCGCCGCCAACGGCCGTGGCAGGCGGGGCCACAGTTCCCGCGCGGGCGACCGGACCGGAGGTCGGGG
>DASPSK010000238.1:0-6360 GCA_035623975.1 Acidimicrobiales bacterium
TGCACGACACCCCCGAGAGGCTCCCGCCTTCAATCTTGCCGAGTGCAGCGGTCGCCTCCATCGTCCAGCTGGATCCGTTCCAGGACTCGGCCAGGGGCGCCTGCGTGCCGCCACCGTCGGTGTAGCTGCCCACGGCCACGCAGGCTGACCTCGAGGTGCACGACACCCCCGAGAGGCTGCTTGCTTGTGCGCCGGCAGGGTTCGGGGTGGACAGGATCCTCCACCTCGTGCCGTTCCACGCCTCCGCCAACGACAGAACCGTGCCCTGGCTATCCGTGTAGTCGCCCACAGCCAGGCAGGCCGAGGCTGCAGTGCAGGACACCGCCGCGAGGCTGCCCGGCCGCGCCCCGGCGGGGTCCGGGCTGACCTGGATCCTCCAGCTCGGGCCCACCCTTTCTTCCACCAGGGTCGCCTCAGGGCCACCGGTGTGGGACGCGTATGCGCCCGTGGTGAAGCACACCGTCGTCGTGACGCTCGACACCGCCGACAGACTGGCCGATCTGGCGGTGCCCGGGCGGGGGGTGGTCTGGATGGCCCAGCGAGAGCCGTTCCGCACCTCCGTCAGGGGCAGCTGGGCTCCTCCACCATCGGTGTAGCTGCCGACGGCCACGCAGGCGGCCCCTGCCGTACACGACACTCCGGACACGCTGGCACCCTCGCTGCCCTTCGGATTCGCCATCGCCTGGATCTCCCAGCTGCCGCCGGTGCTCGTCTCCGCCAGGGGCACGGGAATGTCACTGCCGCTCTCGTCGTATCCGACGGCCGTGCACGCTGTCGCTTGGCACGACACGGCGGCGAGGCTGGCGTCCTCAGCCCCCCTCGGCGTCGGCGTCGAGGAGATCTTCCAACTGCTGCCGGAGCGCACCTCGGCCAGCGTCATCAGCAAGTCTGTGTTGCTGAGGTATTGACCGACCGCGGTGCAAGCGGTCGCAGTCGTGCACGAGACGCCCGAGAGGACGCTCTCAACGCCGAACAAAGTGTTGCCGACCGGGACGTTGCGGGTGTCCTCAAGGCTCCAGCGCTGGCCGTTCCAGAGCTCCCCGAGGGTCGCCACGACGCCGGCGGTGACCTCCGAACCGGCCTTTTTGACGTAGTAACCCACGGCCGTGCAGGCCGTCGCGGCCGTACAGGACACGCCGGACAGGTAGCTGCCGAGGCCGCCGGGGTTGGGGCTGGCCCGCAGCTGCCAGCTCTTGCCGTTCCACGACTCCGCCAGCGTCAGCTCCGTGCCGTTGCTGTCGGCCGACTCACCCACCGCCGTGCACGCGTCCGGACCCGAGCACGAGACGGCGGTCAGGTTGCTCGCCACGGCGCCCTCGGGGTTCGGTGTCGGGCGGATGATCCAGCTGCTGCCGTTCCACGTCTCCGCCAGGGTGGCTTCGGTGCCGCTGCTGTTGAGATAGTCACCCACGGCGACACACGTCTTCGCGCGGGCACACGAGAGGCCCTCGAGCTCGCCCTGGGGACCGGTGACGTTGGCGGTGGGCTGTAGGTGCCAAGCCGGTTCCGTGCCGGCGGCCGACACCGGCGTAGCCGAAAGAGCCGCCACCGACACGACGCTCGTGAGAGTCAGCAAGAGCGCCGCCAGCCAGGGTCCCTGGGCCGGCCACGGGCGCCTCACGGCCACAGCATGCCGACGCCGGCCCCCATGCGCAAGCGGCAGACCGGCCCGGACTCGCGGGACCGGCCCGGACCTGCGGTACACACGCCGGACTCGCGGACCGGCCCGGACTCGCGGGACCGGCCCGGACTCGCGGTACACGCGCTGGACTCGCGGGAGACGGGCCGAGAGGTGCCCGGAAGGGCCCGGACTCGAAGAGGGGCCCTCAACAAACCTGCCTGCGAGCGGGGTGGCACTCGCCCAAGGCTGGGAAAGCGAACGGCGCTGCGGTCAGACCTCTAGGAACCGCCGTACTGCCACGGCCGAGCCACCGACACCGACGATGATGCCCACGAGGATGACGAAGATCTCGGTGATCAAGACATCATGGCTCGGCACGATGGCGTTCTGGAATTCCGGGAAGTGGTGGAGGAGCGCGCGGATGCCGAAGTCACCGAGCACCACCATCCCGACGGCGATAGCGGCGCCGACGATGCCCTGCACCAGCCCTTCCATCATGAACGGGAGCCGGATGAACCAGGCGGTGGCGCCCACGAGGCGCATGACGCCGACCTCGCGGCGGCGGGAGAAGATGGCCATGCGGATGGCGTTCAGAATGAGGACGATGGACGACACGAGCAGTACGAGGGCGAGCACGAAGAGAATCACCTGCGCCACCTTCGAGATCGACTCGAGCGTGTGGATCGACTTGGCCGGGTACTCCACCTGGAAAACGCCCGCCTGCGTCTTGAAGAGCGCCGCCACCGTGGCGGCGTCGGCCGCGTTCACGAGCGTGCACTGGTAGACCGGCGGCGTCGTCGCCGGTGTCAGCGAGGCGATGGCGTCCCCCTCGCCCTCAGAATTGAAGAGCTTCACGGCGTTGTCGTAGGACTGCTGATGGTTGAGGTACTTGCACGTCCTGATCTGGGGCGTCTGCTGGGTGAGCGACGTGATCGTCGCCGTCGTGGCGACAGAGGCGTTCGGCTGCACGAAGATCTGAAGGTCGACGTTGGCCTGTAAGGCGTTGAGAGAGTTGTTCACCGCCTGGCGCAGCAACAGGGCGGTGCCTACAAGCGAAAGAGACACGCCCACCGTCAAGATGGCGGCAATCGCCATGAGGCGGTTGCGCCAGAGGTTGGTAGCGGTCTCGCGCGAGACGTAGCCGACCGAGATGGGCATCAGTGCCTCGTCCTGGCCCGGCGGGAGTCGGCCCGTGCCGGCTCCATCGTGCTGACGCCGCCACCGCTGAGAGAGACGGCGGGCACCCCGCGCGAGGTCGATGGGGTCGGGTCGATGCCGTAGATCCCGCGGGCCTGGTCGCGGATGATGCGCCCGTGGTCTATCTCGATGACCCGGCGTCGCATCTGGTCGACGATGCCGGCATCGTGGGTCGCCATCACCACCGTCGTGCCCGTCCGGTTGATGCGATCGAGCAGCGCCATGATCCCGAGGCTCGTGGAGGGGTCGAGGTTGCCCGTCGGCTCGTCGGCAAGGAGGATGAGCGGCCGGTTGACGAAGGCCCGGGCGATAGCGACGCGCTGCTGCTCCCCGCCGGAGAGCTCATGGGGAAAGCGGGCGCCCTTCTGCCCGAGACCCACGAGCTCGAGCACCTGGGGCACCTGGGTGCTGATGACGTGGCGAGGACGGCCGATCACCTGCAGGGCGAAACCGACGTTCTCGAAGACCGTCTTGTTGGGCAGCAGGCGGAAGTCCTGGAAGACGCAGCCAAGGTTGCGGCGCAGGTACGGCACCCGCCAGTTGGAGAGGCGGCCGACCTCGCGCCCGGCCACCCAGATCTGCCCGGAGTCGATGCCCTCCTCACGCAGGAGCAGCTTCAGCAGCGTCGTCTTGCCCGAGCCGGAAGCACCCACGACGAAGACGAACTCGCCTTTGGTGATCTCGAGTGATACATCGCGCAACGCGACGATGTCTCCCTTGTATGTCTTGGTGACATTGTCGAAGCGAATCATGCGTCTTTCATTCCAAAGTCGTCCCACAAAAGCCCCCGCGCGGCTTGCAAGCAACCCTACCAGGGGGTCCCGGCTACAGGGGGATTAATCGATCAGGAGCCGTCGTGCTCCCGCTTCCATCGAAGCGTCGCCACCATGAGTTCGTCAAGTTCACCGTCGAGAACCGCGGCCACATTCCCCGTCTCATAGCCGCTGCGGAGGTCCTTGACCAACTGGTAGGGCGCCATGACATAGGAACGGATCTGGCTACCCCAGGCATTGTCCGTCTCGGGTCCGCTCAGGGCGTCGAGCTCGGCGCGCCGCTCCGCCCGTTGCAGGTCGGCGAGTTTCGCCGCGAGGATCTGCATCGCCTTGGCGCGGTTCTGGTGCTGGCTGCGCTCGTTCTGGCAGGAGACGACGATCCCGGTTGGCAGATGGGTGATGCGGATGGCGGAGTCGGTCTTGTTGACATGCTGACCGCCAGCACCCGAGGACCGGTAGGTGTCGACGCGGAGATCCTTCTCATCGATCTCGACGTCACTGCCGGCCTCCTCCAGGAACGGGACGACGTCGAGGGAGGCAAAGCTCGTCTGGCGGCGGTGCTGTGAGTCGAACGGCGACATGCGCACAAGGCGATGCACCCCACGCTCTGTCGCCAGCAGCCCGTAGGCGTAAGGGCCGTGGACGATGAAGGTGGCCGAGAGGATGCCCGCCTCCTGCCCCTCGGACACCTCGTCGATCTCCACCTCGAAACCCCTCCGCTCCGCCCAACGCAAGTACATCCGCAGCAGCATCTCTGCCCAGTCCTGCGCATCGGTCCCGCCGGCGCCGGCGTGGATCTCGGCCACGGCGTCGGCCTCGTCGTGCTCGCCGCTGAAGAGGCTGCGCAGCTCGATGTCGTCGAGCGCCTTCTCGAGGATGCCGATCGCCTCGACGAGATCCCCGGCCACCTCCGCCAGGCCGGACTCGCCCTCCTCCAGACCGAGGACGAGCAGCTCCTCTGCCTCCGCCAGTTGGTGCTCGAGGCCGACGAGGAGGTCCACATCCGCCTTCACCCGCCCGTAGGCGGTGCTGATACGGCGGGCACGCTCGGCGTCGGACCAGAGATCGGGCTCGGCCAGCTGCACCTCCAGCTCGGCCAGGCGGGCGGTGAGCTCATCGAGGCGGAGGTAGGCCTTGGCGGCCTCGAGGCGCGAGCGCAACGTCTGCAGCTCGGCCTCGAAGTCACGCGGAGCCGGCGACGCTGCGGTCACGGTCGAGCCGCCCGCGGGCGCGCCTTTCTCCCGGGGGGTCGCCATCGTCAGTCAATTCGCCCCGTGGCAGAGCTTGTACTTCTTGCCGCTGCCGCAGTAGCACGGGTCGTTGCGTCCCAGCTTCTGCGGCTTGGTGGCTGCGCCCACGGCGCGCCCACCTCCGCCCCGGCCGCTGCCGCGGGCAGCCGTGACGCCGCCGAGGCTCGTGCCGGCGCCTGCGCCCGCCAGGCCCCCACCGGCGCTGCCGTTGCCGGCGGCGTTGCCCGCCGCCGCTCTCCCTCGTGCCGGGGCGGCGCCCCCGCTCGCGACCGCCGAGGCGGTGGAGTCAGCGGGGTCCTCGGTGGCGAGGTAGGTCGCCTGCGAAAGGTCGGCCTCGGCGTCCGGCTCCGGCTCGATCCAGCTGGCGTGGAAGACGTGCTGGAGGTAGTCCTCGGCGATGCCCTCCGACAGCTGCCCGAACATGGCATAGGCCTCGCGCTGCCAGGCTACGAGTGGATCGGTTTGGGCGAGGCCACGCAAGTGGATGCCTTCGCGCAGGTAGTCGAGCTCGATGAGGTGCGCACGCCAGCGCAGGTCGATGATCTGCAGCATGATGTTGCGCTCCAGCTCGCGGGCCCGCTCGGGACCGCCCAGGGCGCCCTCGCGCTCCTCGTAGAACTCGTAGGCCTCCGTGAGGAGGCTCTCGGCCAGCTGGTGGGTGCTCGTGGCCGCCTCGAGCTCCTGGGCCGTGAACTTCGTCGGGTAGTAGCGGGTGGCCTCGGCGACGAGGGCGGGCAGGTCCCACTCCTCGGCGAACTCGCTCGGGCAGGTCTCGGCGACGATTCTCGCGATCGTCTCGGAGAGGAGATCCTCGGTGTACTCCTTCAGATCCTCCCCGTCGATGATGCGCAGGCGGCGGGCGTAGATCTCCTTGCGCTGCTTGTCGTAAGCCTCGTCGTACTTGAGGAGCTCTTTGCGCACCTCGGCGTTCTTCGCCTCGACCGTGTTCTGGGCCTTCTCGATCGACTTCGTCACCATGCGGGAGTCGATCGGCATGTCCTCGGGCAGAGCCTTGCCCATCACCCAGCTCATGGCGCCGGTGGCGAAGAGGCGCATGAGCTCGTCCTCGAGCGAGAGGAAGAAACGGCTCTCCCCCGGGTCGCCCTGCCGGCCCGACCGGCCCCGCAGCTGGTTGTCGATGCGCCGGCTCTCGTGGCGCTCGCTCCCGAGCACGTAGAGGCCGCCGAGCGCCCGCACCTCGTCCGCTTCCGCCTGGCACTCGGTGGTGAACCGACCGAGGAGCTCGCTGTACTTGGCGGCGCCCTCCTCGCTCTCGGGATCGAGCCCGAGGGCGAGGAGCTCGTCGCGCGCCAGGCCCTCGGGGTTGCCCCCGAGGAGGATGTCGACGCCTCGACCGGCCATGTTCGTGGCCACCGTGACGGCGTGCAGGCGGCCGGCCTGGGCGACGATGGTCGCCTCCCGAGCGTGTTGCTTGGCGTTCAGGACCGAGTGGGGGATGCCCCGCCTCCAGCAGCTTCGAGAGGTGCTCGGAGCGCTCCACCGAGGCCGTGCCGACGAG
>DASPSK010000242.1:0-28192 GCA_035623975.1 Acidimicrobiales bacterium
GACGAGACGAGGAGCCAGGCGCCCGCACGTGGTCGGGCGACACGACGACCGTCGTCGTCGTGGCCGCTCCGTTCATCGCGCCCAGCAACAACGACGACGACGACAACGACAACGACCACGACGACAACCAGCACGACCACGACAACGACGACCCCCACCCCCACGACCGACGCCACCGCGTCGGCAGCCCTGCTGAGCGACATTCCCATCTCCAACGCCAGCACCGAGTGCACGCCCTTGACGGTGTCGGAGATCGGGACGCGGGCGCCCGGTGCGCAAGCCGCTTACGACTGCACGCCCGAGCAGGGCCTCGACGTCCTCTACGCCATCTTCCCGAGCACCTCGGCGGCACAGTCGACGTACAAGGCGACGATCACCGGTGACGTTCCTGCCGGACTGGCCACACGATTCTGCTCAACCAGCAACAGTTCCCAGGACACCTACATCAACACGAGCACCGACAAAGTCATCGGGGAGCTCGCCTGCTTTCCCTTCCAAGGGGAGCAGTACCTCTTCTGGTGGCACTACAGCGACAATATCGTCTCGCTGGCGACGAGCCAGTCGCTCACCCTGGCGCAGATGTTGAAGGAATGGGCAAACCTCGGGCCCACCTAGAAGACCCAGACCGCGGTGGCCGGCCCTCAGTCGCCGCGATCGAAGACGAGGCGGACGCCCTCACCGGGGCGGCTCACGAGGTCTTCGCCCCTCACCCTCACCGTGACGGCGCCCCCCGTTGTCTCCTCCAGCCGCGCCTCGCTCACCTGCCAGTCCTGTCCTCGTTGCAGGCTGGCGATTCGGGCGGCGTAGAGGCCGGGTGGCGGGAGGAGGATCTCCGGCGGTACGACCACCATGAGGGCGTCGTCGCCGTCGTCGTCGTCGGCACCTTCGTCCTCGGCGGCCACCCCGCGAACCTCGTGCGGCCGCCCGAGCAGGCGCGCGGCCGCAGCCAGGTCGCCGGCGGCGATGTGGCGACGGATGCGGGTGGAGGAGACGATCTCAGCCGCCCCCGCACCCGTCGCCTCCTCCGTGACGAGATCGAAGGGTACGACGCGGTAGTCGAGCTCGGCTCCCATCTCCTCAAGGAGGCCGACGTTGCCGCCTCGCGCCTTGCCGAAGTGGAAGTCGCGCCCCACGACCACCGTCGCCACCTCGAGCTGCGAGACGAGCACGCTCGTGACGAAGTCCTCCGCCGTCTCGGTCGCTCGCTCCTCGTCGAATTGGATGACCTCGATGTCGTCGATGCCGGTGGAACCGAGGAGCTCGAGCTTCTGGGCGAGGTCGGTCAAGAGCAAAGGAGCCGAGTCAGGTCGAACGACCGAAGCGGGGTGGCGATCGAAGGTCACGACGACGCTGCGGAGGCCCTCCGAGGTGGCAAGAGAGCACACGCGCTCGATGACGAGGCGGTGGCCGATGTGCACCCCGTCATAGGCGCCGATCGTCACGACGCTGCGTCCGCCGCTGTGCACCGCGGTGACGCTACCCGGCGGGCGCCAGCACGACGGCCGGTCGAACCTTGTCGGAGCCGCGCGGCTCGCCCACGGCCACGAGCTCGCGCCCTGGGCCGATGAGCGCCCAGGGGCCTTCGCCGGCCAGCCCGAGAGCCGCCCGCTCGAGCGATCGCCCGTGGCGGACGGCGTCGAGGGCGTCCCCGGAGATTTCGGCAGCGGGCATGTCGCGAACCAGCTCGAGGCAGGGGAGCAGGCGGGCGGGCGAGACGTCGTCGAGGGCCACCGCCTCGGCGTCGCGGAACGAGCCGACGGCCACGCGCCGCAGCGTGCGCAAGTGGGCGACGCCGCCGAGGCGCTCGCCGAGATCGGCGGCGAGCACGCGCACGTAGGTGCCGGAGGAGCACTCGACGAGAACCTGGTAGACGAGCGGCACTCCCGTGTCGAAGACGTCGAAGCGGAACACCTCCACCGGCCTCGCCGGCCGCTCCACCTCGACGCCTTCGCGGGCGAGCTCGTGCAGGCGGCGCCCACCGATCTTGACGGCCGACACCATGGGTGGGACCTGCTCGAGACGGCCCGTGAGGGAGAGGGCCGCCATGCGGACCTCCTCGGCCGTCAGGTGGCCCATGTCAGCCCGCCCCGTCACCTCCCCGGAGGCGTCCAGGGTGTTCGTGGCGACCCCGAGGACGACCTCGCCTACATACGTCTTCGGCAGCATGGTCGTGAAGCGCAGCAGCCGAGTCGCCCGCCCGACGCCGATGACGAGGACGCCAGTGGCATCGGGGTCCAGGGTGCCGGCGTGGCCGACCCGTTTCGTGCCGAGGAGGCGCCGGATGCGAGCGACGACGTCATGGGAGGTCCACGCCGTCGGCTTGTCGACGACGAGGCACCCGTCGAGGCGAGCGGGCGCGGCCGTCCCGTCGGCGCGGGCGCCCTCCGTCGCGCGACCGGCGAGAGCCGGGCCGGTCGCGCGGCCGGCGTCCGCGGCTGAGCCGTCGGGGCCGAGGGCCACCTCAGGGGCCGCCGCGCTCGATCCGCCGGAGCGCCTCCTCCACCCGCTCACCGGCGGCCACGCCCGGGTCGGGGAGGAATTGCAGGAGGGGCGTGCGCTTCATCCGCACGGAGCGACCGATCGTCCGTTGCAGGGCGGAGCGGTGCTCGGCGAGGGCCTCGGCCGCCGCCGGTGTGAGGGAGGAGAAGAACACGACGGCATGCTGCAGGTCCGGGTCCGTCCGCACGCCCGTCACCGTGAGCAGGCCGAGGCGCTCGTCCTCGTCGATGAGGGGCTCGAGGGCGTCGGCGACCACCTCCATGAGCAGGGCGTTCACGCGGGCAACCCGCGGGTAGGGGGTCTGCCGGCGGTCGCCGCCCCGCCGCCGGTCCGTCGAACCGGCCATCAGGTCCTCGGGATCTCGCGCTCCTCGTAGGTCTCGATGACGTCGTGCTCCTTCAGATCCTGGAAGTCGGTCAGCCCGATGCCGCACTCGAAGCCCGCCTGCACCTCGCGCACGTCGTCCTTGAACCGCTTGAGCGACGAGATGGCCCCCTTCCAGATGATGACCCCGTCGCGGAGGAAGCGCACCTTCGAGCCACGGGTGATGACGCCGCTGCGCACGTAGCACCCGGCGATGGCCCCCACCCGAGGCACCCGGAAGACGGCCCGCACCTCGGCCTCGCCCGTGACGACCTCTTCGAACTCGGGTGCGAGCATGCCGAGGATGGCGGCCTGGATGTCCTCGATCAGCTTGTAGATGATCTCGTAGGTGCGGATCTCCACCTTGCGGGCATCGGCCAGCTCTCGACCGCGCCGGTCCGGCCGGACGTTGAAGCCGATGATGGTGGCGCCCGAGGCGGCGGCGAGGTCGACGTCGCTCTCGGTGATGCCGCCTACCGCCCGGTGGACGAAGGAGATCTTGACTTCGTCGCGCTCGAGCCTGCGCAGGCTCTCGGTCACCGCCTCGAGCGAGCCCTGCACGTCGGCCTTGAGGACGAGGTTGAGCGTCGCCGTCTCCCCGCGGCTGATCTGCTCGAAGATGTCCTCGAGCTTGGCACCGGGGGCAGCGGCGGCCGCCGCCGAGGCGTGGGCGAAGGAGCCGAGGCGGATGCGCTGCTCGCGGGCCTCGCCCACGGTGCGCGCCACGGACGTATCGTCGGTCACCCGCAGCTCGTCGCCGGCGATGGGCGGCTCGGACAGCCCGAGCACCTGCACCGGCGTAGAAGGCGGGGCTTCCTTGATGTGGTCGCCGTGGTCGTTGATGAGCGCCTTCACGCGTCCCCAGGCGGGGCCGGCGACGATGGGGTCGCCCACGCGCAGCGTGCCCCGCAGCACGATGACGGTGGCGACCGGCCCACGACCCGTCTCGAGGTTCGCCTCGAGGACGACACCGCGGGCGTCCGCCTCGGGGTTGGCCCTCAGCTCGAGCACCTCCGAGAGGACGACGAGCTGCTCGAGGAGGTCGTCGATGCCGATGTTCTGCAAGGCGGACATCTCGACGGTGATCGTGTCACCGCCCCAGGCCTCGGGCACAAGGCCGTGCTCGGAAAGCTGCTGCATGACCCGGTTCGGATCGGCGTCCTCTCGGTCGATCTTGTTGATGGCGACGACGATCGGGACCTCTGCCGCCTTGGCGTGGTTGATCGCCTCCACCGTCTGGGGCATGACGCCGTCGTCGGCCGCCACCACGAGCACGACGATGTCGGTCACGCTCGCCCCCCGGGCGCGCATGGCCGTGAAGGCCTCGTGACCGGGCGTGTCGATGAAGGTGATGAGGTGCCCGTTCCAGTCCACCTGGTAGGCACCGATGTGCTGGGTGATGCCGCCCGCCTCGCTCGCCACGACGTTCGTCGCGCGGATGCGGTCGAGCAGGAGCGTCTTGCCGTGGTCGACATGGCCCATGACCGTCACGATGGGCGGGCGCGGGCGCAGGTCGGCCTCGTCTTCCTCCTCCTCGTCCCCGTCGCCGAAGAAACGTGCCCGCAGGGCCGCCTCCTGCTCCTCGCCCGGGTCCACGAGGCGCACGCGGGCACCGATCTCGGCGGCGAAGAGCTCGATCATGTCGTCGCTGAGCGCCTGCGTGGCCGTCACCATCTCACCTTGTAGGAGGAGGAAACGCACGACGTCGCCGGCAGAGCGGTTCAGCTTCGGGCCGAGCTGCTGTGGCGTCGAGCCACGCTCGACGATGATCTCGCCTTCGGGTACGGGGGCGCTCGAGGGCATGTACGCCGTGATCTGGATCGGCTCGAGCTCTTCGATGTTGCGCCGGCGGCGGCGGCGGGTGGGGCGCTGTGGCCCACGGCCACGGCCACCGATGCCACCGCCACGAGCCCCCGGAGGCCCACCGGCTCCGGGGGCCATCGTTCCCCGGCCCCCACCGAAGCCACCACCGGTGGAGCCACCTCGTCCTCCGTAACCCCCGCCACCGGTGCCGCCCCCCGTGCCGGAGGAGGATCCCGGCCCGCTGCGGCCCGGGAAGGGACCGCCCGGGCGCGCCCCTCCGGACGGCCGGCCGGCACCGAAGCCGGTGCGGGGACCGGCGGGACCGCTCGGTCGTGAGCCGGGGCCGGTGCGGCCCGGAGCGGGCGGTCCGCCCGGGGCGGCGCGGCGCACTCCGGGCGGTGGCGGGATGGGACGTCCCGTCATCGAACGCGGTGGGCCGCCAGGGGGCGGTGGGATCGCCTTGCCCGACGGCGAGATCGGTCCCCGCGCACCGGACGTCGCGGGGGCGCCCGCAGCTGGCGGGCGGGCAGAGGCCGCCGCCGGCGCCTGGCCGGGAGCCGCAGGGCCGCTCGGACGCTCGCCCTCCGCTGGGCGTGGTCCGGCGGGCGCCCTCCCGGGGGCGGTCGGTGCCGTCGTGCCCGCAGCCGGGGCAGACGCGGGCCGGGGTGGGGAGGCCGGACGGGGCGCCGCTGGTGTGCCCGCGGAGGGGGCCGGAGCTGGGGCGCCGGCAGGAACACCCGGGCGGGCCGGCGGGCGCGGCACCTCGCCGAGCTCGCTCGCCGGCCGGCTCACCACGAGCCGGTGACCGGGCTGGGCCTCGTGCGTGCCGGGCGCACCCGCAGGGCGCGTCTCGCCGCCAAGATCGGCGGCCGGGGCGCTCACCGCGCTCGGGGCCCTGGCGGCGACCGGTTCTGGCGTGCTTGGAGCCGCCGGGCTCGGCACGGCGGCCGGGGCGGTGCGGGCGGCGGGTGCTTCGGCTGGGCCGCCGCCCTGGACGGGCAGCTCGGCCACGGCCGCGGAGCCTTGGTCCGCCGGCTCGACGGCCGGGACGCTCTCGACGCCGCGGCGGGCGCCGGTGCCTCGACCACGACCGGTGGCGCTGGCGGTGCCGGCGCTCGGTGCCGGCTCCTCCGGCTGCACGGGGCGGCGCAGGCCGTCGCGGTCGGCCTTGCGGCGGACGCGGTCGGCTTGGGCGTCCTCGATGGACGAGGAGTGGCTCTTCACGCCGATCCCGAGCTCGATGCACAGGTCGAGCGCTTCCTTGTTCGTGAGCCCGAGCTCTCTACCGAGCTCGTATACGCGGATCTTCTTCGGCAACTGCCCCTTCGGTCCTCTCTACAGGGACGCGCGCGGCGACGACGCTGACCACCGGCGCGGTTTCCTATCCTCGCACACCGGCGCGGCCGTCACGAACCGGGGCGGCGTACGTACAAAGGTTGTACCGGAAAAAGGCCCCCGACCGGGTCAAAAAGGGTTTCTCGGCCGCCTTCTCCCCGCGGGGCCCGAGGCCTTCACGCCCGGCGTGCCGAGCTCGTGGGCGAGCGCCTCCACGAGGGCGGGCGAGATGCTCGTGCGAAGGGCGCGCGAGAAGCTGTTTCGCTTCAGGGCCAGCTCGAGGCACGTGGGCACCCCGGCACACAGCCAGGCGCCCCGCCCGGGGGCGCTCCGGCTGACGACAAGGCCCTCACCGCTGTGCACGATGCGGACGAGCTCGTCCTGCGGCGCCCGCCGCCGGCAGCCGACGCAGGTGCGGACCGGCTCGGGCAACGAGGCGGCCGCGCTCAGGCCTCGCTCGGCGGCGAGTCGGCGGGCAGCTCGCCCACCTCCGGGTTGTCCGTCTCGTCCTCGGCCGAGCGCTCGAGCTCGGTGGCGACCTCCTCGAGCTCCTCGTCCTCCTCGGCCATCTCGACGAGGGCCTCCGCCTCGGCCAGGACCTCCGGGGTCACCTCGTCGGCGGGACCGACCTCGACCTCGCCCTCGGGTTCAGCGGCCTCCTCCGCCTCCCCGGCCGCCCACTGCCGCGCCGAGACGGACTCACCCCCCTCGGCCGGACGCCAGACCATCTCGCCGGACTCGTCCTCCACCCACTCGCCCTCCGCCCAGTCGCCCTGCTCGTAGGCGGCCTCCTCGGCGGCGAGCTCGGACTCGCTGCGGATGTCGATGTGCCAGCCGGTCAGGCGGGCGGCCAGGCGGGCGTTCTGACCTTCCTTCCCGATGGCGAGCGAGAGCTGGTAGTCGTGCACGATGACCGTTGCCCGGCCGCGCTCCTCATCGAGGAGGACCTCTTTCACCTTGGCGGGCTGCAGGGCGCGGGCGACGAACTCGGCGGGGTCGTCGGAGAACGGGACGATGTCGACCTTCTCGCCCCGCAGCTCGGTCGTCACCATGCGCACGCGGGCGCCCCGGGCGCCCACGCACGCACCCACCGGGTCGACGTTGGCGTCGTTGGACCAGACGGCGATCTTCGTGCGGTGCCCGGGCTCGCGGGCGCACGCCTTGATCTCGACGATGCCGTTCGAGATCTCGGGCACCTCCAGCTCGAACAACCGCTTGATGAGCCCGGGGTGGCTGCGGGAGACGACGATCTGAGGGCCCTTGGTGGTCTTTCGCACCTCCACGATGTAGGCCTTGAGGCGGGCGCCGTGCTCGTAGCGCTCGTAGGGGACCTGCTCGGCTTGGGGAAGGAGCGCCTCTACCTTGCCGAGGTCGAGCAGCGTGAAGCGGCTGTCGGTCTGCTGGATGATCCCCGTCACGATGTCGCCTTCCCGCCCGGCGTACTCCTCGTACTTCTTGTCCCGCTCGGCCTCGCGGACGCGTTGCATGAGCACCTGCTTGGCGGCCTGGGCGGCGATGCGGCCGAAGTCGGCCGGGGTGTCGTCCCACTCACGGATGACGTTGCCCTCGTCGTCGAGCTCCTGGCCGTAGACGCGGATCTCGCCCACGTCGGGATCGATCGTGACGACGGCCTCCTCCGCCGCGCTCGGGAGGCGCTTGTACGCCGCCACAAGGGCGTTGGCGAGGGCGTCAAAGAGCGTCTCGACCGTGATGCCCTTGTCTCTGGCCATCTGCTGCAGGGCCTCGAGAAGGTCGAAATTCGTCGAGCTCATGGGGTCTCCGTCACGTGTCGGTCGTCGTCTGTCGTCGTTGGTCGCCCTCGGCGGTCGCTGCTGGGGCCGCCCGGTTGGCTGAGCTGGCGGGGCCGGTCGGCGGTGCCCGCACGGGGGCGGGGGCTCGTCGGCGAGCCGGCCGCCCTGGCGGCGGCGGCGGCCCGGCTGCGGTCGGCGGCCGACGGACGGGTCGCCCGGCGGTTGGCCCGCGCGGGCGTCGGGGCGTTCTGCAGGGCGGCCCTCCAGTCGAAGACGGTATGGGCACGCTCGAGGTCGCCGTAGCCGATCCGGCGCTGGCGGGAGGTGTTGGGCAGGTCACCGGCGGCGGTGGCCAGGTCGAGAACGATGCCGGCCTCGTCCGCCGAGGCCAGGCGCCCGGCGAGTCGCCGCTCGCCGTCCTCGGCGACGCCGGATCGCAGGCGCACGGCGATCTCGCTGCCGACGAAGCGGGCAAAGTGCTCGGGGCGGCGCAGGCGTCGCTCCAGCCCGGGACTCGACACCTCGAGCTCGTAGCTGCCGCCGGGGACGGCATCGGCCTCGTCGAGGGCGTGGGACACGGCCGTGGTCGCCTGGCTGATGGCGGCGAGGTCCAGCCCGGAGCTGCGGTCGATCGTGATTCGGACGTGCCCCGGCTGGGACTCCACGTCCACGAGCTCGATGCCGAGGATGGTGAGCACGGGCGCGACGACAGGCTCCACCGTCTCTGCGGTGTTCATGTGCCTTGCTCCTTCCCCGGCCTCGTGCCCGACCCGACTCCCGACAAAACAAAAACGTGGGCAACCGCCCACGTCCCTCCACAGCAATCCTCACTGAACGGCTCGAAAGAGCATAGTGCCGACACGTCTTCCCGTGCCCTCGCCCGGTCAACGGGCCTGGGCGGCTCAGAGCTCGGAGTCGCCCAGCTGAGCGCGGAGCGAGCCCCGGGCGAGCTCGAGCTGCTTGCGCACGGTTCCCTCGGCGATGCCGAGCGCCCGGGCAGCCTCCTTCGTGCTCAAGCCGCTCAGGAGGCACATAACTGCGCAGGCGCGCCGGCGCGGGGGCATGGCCGCCAGGGCGGCGGTGACGGCCGCCCGCGTGACGACCTGGCCGGCGAGATCGCCGGCGCTCTGCAGTTCGCCGGTGAGCGGCTGCTCGCGACGGAAGCTCCGCCGCGCCAGGCGAAAGGCCACCCGGTAGACGTAGCCGGGCGGGTTCGTCCCGAGGCGGACACGTCGCCAGTGCCCGAGGGTACGGGCGAAGGCCTCCTGGGCGACGTCCTCGGCGGTCGCCCGCTCCAGACCGCCAATCTCGAGGGCGCGCACGAGGCGCCCGTAGTGCCCCTCGTAGACCTCGACGAAGTCGCTCGCCGCCCCGGCGGCCCGATCGATTGATATGTCGACAGTCTGGCTCAGCGTGCCTCCGATCTCCGCGTCAAACAGCAGGTAGGTCGTCGACACTCAGGAAGTCGTGCTCGGCGAGGGCGAGGGGACGGGGGCGCCCACGGAGGTGGTCGAGGTCGTCGAGGCCGAGCCCGACCCGGCGGAGGCGCCGCTCGAGGGGGGCGACACGACGCCGACGGAGTTCACGGGCTCGACGAGGTAGCGGCAGAGCAGCGCCGCAGGCGCCGTCGCGAGGGCACCGGCGGCGGGCAGGCTGGCCGTCTCGAGGGTGCCCCCGGAGCTCAACGTCGCCGTGAGGGTCACCGTGCCCGCCCGGGCCAGGTCGGCGCCGGACGGAAGGACCTGGGCGAGCACCACCCAGCCGTCCCTCGGCGCCATGGCGTCGGAGGCGCCGGATTCAAAGCGGGCCGAGACCCAGGCGACCGAGGCGCTCGTGTGGGCGACGGCGAGGGCGATGGAGTTGGCACCGAGCCCCGTGGCGGCGGAGGCCACGACGGAGAAGGCCCGGCCGCTCGGGCCGCCGGCGGGGACGAAGAGGGTCGTGGAGACGTCCTTGTCGACGATCGTCACGACGAGCTCACGTGCCACCGGGCAGACGCCCTCGATCGCCACCGCCTTGGAGGCGGCGGAGGGGTGCACGCTCTTGCTGGTCGTGCTGGTGGTTCCAGCCGAGGACGCCGACGGCGGTGCGGAGCTGCTCGCGGGTGTGCCCTCCGGCACGGGGATGCCATTGGCCCCCAGCGCGACCGGGAAGGCGAAGGGCTCGAGGGAGGCCGTGAGAGTGAGCCCGTCCACGTGTCGGGTGAAGAGCACCCTCGGGCTGAGGCTGCTGTAGACGACGCCACAGCCCGACGTGCAGCCCTTGGCGATGCCGGTGCCGTAGCCGCCGCCGGCGTTGGTGCGCGAGTCGGCGGGCACGGAGTGGGCCGACGGTGCCGCCGTGGCGGTCGAGAAGCCGAACTCACCCGGCTCCGGTGCTGGCGCTCGACTGACGGCCACGCCCTGGCTACCCACTGTCGGCGCCTCCGCGCCGGGTACCCGGGTCGTGATGGCGACGCCCGAGTCCCACCTCAACCCTGACGGGGCCGCCAGCGGCCCGGCAGCGCGCTGGGTGCCGACGGTGTTGTCGAGGCCCACGCCCAGCCCGGCGCCGGCGAGGGCGATGACGATGGCCGTGCTCGCCACGACCCGGTACTGGCGGGCGCGGCGGCGGTGGTGGCGGGCGACCACCTGACGGAGCACGTCGGGGGTCGCCGCCGGCCGATCACCCTCGTCGAGCATCTTTGCGAGATCGAAATCGTCGTCCATCACTCTTACAAAGCCCTCACCTGGCAAGATCGCGTACGGTCCGTGCCTCAGCTTTGCAGGGCGTAGACGACGCTCACCTGCACGCTGACCGGCTGAGTGCCACTCTCGATGGGCACGCTCGCCCGGGCGGCGCCAGCGGCGAGGGGCTCGTCGTAGTTGTAGGTCACCTGCGTGTCCGTCTCGTCGGTCACCCGCATGATCGGCCCGAGCTTGACCCCGGCACCCGCCGCCAACTGGTCGGCATCGGTGCGGGCGTTTTCCATCGCCTCGGCCCGGGCGGTCGCCAACAGGCTGGACGTGTTGGAGATCGAGAAGGTGATGCCGTTCAGGGTGACGTCGTTGCCGACGGCGTCGGCGGCGGCGTCGAGGGCGGCGCCGGCGTCGGAGACCTGGCTCATCGTCACGTTGAGGTCGTCATCCACGGAGAAACCCGTGACGGCGCCGGAGTTGTTCGTGTTGGCGTAGATGTCGAGCTGGGAGGTCTGCATCTCGGGGAGGGTGACACCGTTGGCCTCGAGAGCCGCCTCCAGGTCGCTCACCTCGGCGTTGTTCTTGTTCAGGGCGGCGATGGCCGTCCGGGCGGTGGAGCTCACGCCGATCTGGAAGTTGACCGTGTCCGGTGTTCCCTGCACGGTGGCGGTGCCGGTGACGGTGATCTGGGCGCCGGACTGGATGAGGCCGGAGGTACTGGAGGCGAGCGCTCCGCCCCCGTGCGGGAGGGCGAATCCCACGGCCGCTCCCACCACCACGAGGGCGACCCCGCCGGCTACGAGGGCCTGTCGCCGCGGCGTCCGCCGCCGCGCTCCCCGCATCACGTCGATGGCGGGAGCGGAGGCGTCCTGCACACCGCCAGGGGCCCCGCCCGCCGCGTCCGTCTCGAACTCGTCCATCTCCTTCTCCTTCTCGCCGCAATTCCTAGGAGGGCACTCCCCTCACCGAGAACAAAGCGTCGAAGGGCTGTGAACGCGTAGGTGGATAAATTCGTGACGCGCCGGTAGGTGGACCGGTAGGTGGGAAACGGACGATGCCGTCATGCCGATCGCCGCGCTGCACCGTCCGCATTTTCGCGAGCGCACCGAAGAACTCCGCATGGCGGGGTCCCGTGATCACTCGGCTCGGGCCCGTTGGCGAGCACCGAGCCCCGAGATGCGGCGACCACTGCTGAGTGCTGTCGGCGTGTTCATCGTGCTCGCGTGTGCCCTCGGCGGTGCCGAAGTGGCAGCCCACTTCACTCACCGATCGAGCTATCTCGCCATCGCCACGCTGGTGCCGCAAGGCTCGATCATCACCTCTGGCGACCTGATGGACGTAAGCCTGACTGCAGGTAGCGGGCTTGCGGCCGTGCCGAGTTCTCAATCGCCCGCAGTTGTCGGGCGGCGGGCGAGCGAGCCGCTCGAGCCGGGCAGCCTGCTCGTGCCGGCCGACGTGACATCGGAGATACCACTACCGGCCACGGAGGTCCTCGTCGGCACGAGTCTCGCCACCGACCAAGCCCCCGCCGGGCTGGCGGCAGGCGACTCGGTGGTCATCGTGCTCGGTGGCCCGAACTCGCCCTTCTCCACCAGTTCGGCGGGCGCAGAGTCCTCGGAAGTCGAATCCTCCTCGCGCCCGGCCTCCAACGGCGCCATCGTGTCCACGGGCACCGTGTACGCAATCTCGCTCGCGTCCGCGACCGATCCCGGCAGCGCATCAGGCAGCGAAATGGTGACCCTGGAAGTACCCTCGGCCGCGGCGGCAGAGGTCACCGCCGCGAGCGCCGCGAGCGACGTCAGTCTGGCGGAGATCTCCTCGGTGGTGCGGTCTTGACACTCGTCACGGTCTCGTCTGTGAAGGGTGCTCCGGGTGGCACGACCGTGGCGTTGTTGCTGAGTCGCAGCCTCGCCGGCGCCACCGTTGACAGTCGCACGACATTGCTGCTTGAGTGCGATCCTGCCGGGGGCGACCTTGCGCCGACACTCGGCCTTCCGGGTGTGCCCGGTCTGGCCTCCCTCGCCCTCGCAGGACGGCACGGCCTCACAGTCGACCTCCTGCTGGCGCATGCACAGGCCCACCCGTCGCGCCCGGAGCTGCGACTTCTCCTCGGGGTTGCCGGACCAGAGCAAGGCGCGGCGCTCCGATGGATCTGGCGAGATCTTGCGTGCCTTCTCTCGGCTCCGTCTCTCCTCGTCGTCGCAGACCTCGGGCGGTGCGGCGTCGACGATCGACACGGCGAGCTGTGTGAGACCGCCGCCGCGAACCTGCTGATCACGACGGACGACGTGGCCTCGTTGCTGCACGCCAAAGCGGCGGTGGAAGCGTCCCAGCGAGCCGGTCGCGCAGTAGGAGTCATCGTGACCGGCGAGCGGCGGCGCCGGCTCTCGCAGGTCTCGCAGGCGATGAACGCTGAAGTGCTCGGGGCGGTCCGCTACGACCGGCCGGCGGTGTCGTCGCTGTTGGCGCGGGGTGACGCTGCCCGCTTTCGTGTGGGCGAGGCGCGGGCGCGGGCGCGATCGGACGCCCTCCTCGCTGATGTCGAAAGGATCGCCTGCCGGCTCGCCACGCGGGTCGGCATCGAAGCATCGGCGGCACCGGCCATGTGTACCGGAAGCCGAGTCTCGACCTCGCGCCTGGGCCAGAGTCCCGTTGCTCGATTCCTCCGCAAGCCGGTGATCCTCTGATGACGGCGCTGGCCGGAACCTGTCGGCCCCATCTCGACGCCAACGTAGTGCGCCTCGCCCGCGAAATTCGGGCGGAAGTGGCCGAGGCGCTGGCAGCAAGGGGAGCGGTGGACAAGGAGAGCGATCGAGTCGACGAGGCGGCGCGCATGGACACGACGAGGCGGCTCGTGGCGCGAGCGCTCGACCAGCGAGTGGCAAGCGTCCTCGCCTCGGGAGGCAGCGTCCCGGCGGCCGGCCACGAACGCGCCGTCGCCGACCTCGTCATCGCCATGCTGTTCGGACTCGGACTGTTGCAGCTCTTCGTGGACGACCCGTCGGTCGAGAACATTGACGTCAACGGCGCAGACCGCGCCTACATCACATACGCGGACGGAAGGAAGGAGTGCGTCGGGCCCGTGGCGGAGAACGACGACGAGCTCGTTGCAATCATTCGCGGTGCCGGCGCGCGCTTCGGGCTAGCGGAACGGCGCTTCGACAGCGCCCAGCCCGAGTTGGACCTGCGTCTCCCGGACGGCAGCCGTCTCTCGGCCGTCATGAGCGTGACGGAGCATCCCGTCATCGACATTCGTCGCCATCGCCTGCACGATCACACCCTCGGGGATCTCGTCGCTCTCGGGATGCTCGATGACGAGCTCGCCAGCTTCCTCGGCGCGGCCGTCCGGGCGAAGCGCAACCTCCTCGTCTCAGGTGCCATGAACGCCGGTAAGACCACGTTGCTGCGAGCACTGGCGGCCGAGATACCGTCCTACGAGCGCATCGTCACGATCGAACCAGCACTCGAGCTCGGGCTCGACCGCCAGAGCGATCGCCACCCCGACTGTGTCGCCATGGAAGCCCGGCTCCCGAACATCGAGGGAGTCGGCGCAATCTCCATGGCGCAGCTCGTCCGGCGATCACTGCGAATGAACGCCACTCGGGTGATCGTGGGCGAGGTGCTTGGTGACGAGGTCATCCCGATGCTCAATGCCATGAGTCAAGGGCGTTCTGGCTCGATGGCCACGATCCATGCTGACTCGTCCGCGGGTGTCTTCCGCCGGATCGCCGCCTATGCCGTGCAAGCGCCCGAACGTCTCCCCCTCGAGGCCACGAACCTCCTCATCGCCGGCTCGATCCACTTCGTCGTCCACGTCGACCTCGGCGACGCTGCGGCGATGGGCCAGCGGGCTACGGGCCCAGGCCCGCGTCTGCGCCACGTCGCCTCTGTGCGCGAAGTCGTCGATGCCGAGGGCGCAATGATCGTCTCCAACGAGATCTGGAAGCCGGGACCCGACGGCTGCGCCCGACCCGCCACCCCTCTTCGCGACGTGACCGCCGTCGCTCTCGCCGCCGCTGGCCACGACAGCCGCCGCTTCGCTCGCGGGAGGTCATGGTGAGCGTGGCAATCCTCACCGCTGTCGGAACGTTCCTCGGCGCGGGATTGGTGCTCATCGCCGGAGGCCTCGGCTTCCTGCCGTTCGTCTCACGGCCTCGCCTCGATGACGACGACCCCCCAGACAGCCGACCTGGCTCACGGTCCAACAACCACCGGCGGCGCCGGGATCTCATCGCAGCGGGCCTGTGCAGCCTCCTGGCTCTCGTCATTACTCGATGGCCGATGTCAGTGCCCTTGGCTCTGCTGGGCGTCCTCGGAAGCCGCGGCCTCGCCGGAGGTGCGACGAGGACAACGATCGAGCGTCTGGAGGCGATCGCAGCCTGGACCGAGATGCTGCGAGACACGCTCGCTGCCGCGGCCGGTTTGACGCAAGCGCTCGTGGCGACGGCGGCCATTGCACCACGCCCGTTGCGATCGGCAGTAGGTGCTCTCGTTGCTCGCCTCGACGCCGGGGTCGCCATCGTTCCAGCGCTCGCTCAGCTGGCCGAGGACATCGGGGACCCCGCGGCCGACACGGTGGTTGCCTGCCTCATCATGGCGGCTTCTGAGCGCGCCCAACGTCTCACTGACCTCCTCGGCGCACTGGCCGAGTCCACACGAAATGAGGTGGCGATGCGTCTCAGTGTCGAGGCTTCCCGCTCCGCGGCCCGGACAGCCGTGAGGATGATCACGGGTTTCTCCTTCGGCCTGCTCGGCCTGATGGCAGTTTTCGCCCGCTCCTACTTGAGCCCATACCACACGAGTACGGGTCAGCTCGTGCTCGTCATCGTCGGTTTCCTCTACGGGCTCGGCCTCTGGATGATGTCGGCCATGGTTCGGTCGAGACCGTTTCCTCGTCTGCAGATGCGACCGCCAAGAGCATCATGACAACCGACTTCGTTCTTCTCGGCCTGTGCATCGGCATTGGCCTCGTGTTTGCGGTAGTTGGGCTGATGCCGCGGCTACCGCGCCTTGCGGACGAGATCGGTAGATATGGGCGTCCCGCTCCGGAAGGGCGCGCCAGGGGACTGAGTGCTCTCGCGACCTTCGGTACGTCGATCGAACGTCTCGTCGCGGGTGACGAGCGAGTTGGGCGACTCAGCCGCGATCTCGCCATCACCGATCGCACCCGCGATCGGCACTTTGCCGCGTCAACTGTCGCCGCTCTTGCCGGCCTGACGGCGCCGATCGTGTTGGGTGGTGCGCTGGCGGCCATGGGTTGGCACCTGCCCGCGCTAGGCGTGCTCACCTGTGGAGGGCTTGGTGGGCTCGGTGGGCTGGCCGCCACCACTCTCGAGCTTCACCGATCCGCCGCCCGAGCGCGTGAGCGATTCCGTCGGGAGCTGAGCTGCTGGCTCGAGCTCGTGGCCCTCGCCCAGGCAGGCGGCATGGGAGTGGAAAGCGCCCTCGAGGCCGCCGGACGCATCTCAGCCGATCCCGGCTTCGCTCGCATTAGCCAGGCCTTGGAGCGTGCCCGCCACTCCGGTGCCACCGCTTGGGAGGAGCTCGGCCGCCTCGGGTCCGAGATCGGGATCGACGACCTCAACGAGCTGGCGGCCAGCCTGGGCCTGGCTGGCTCCGAGGGTGCTCGTATCCGCACCAGCCTCAGGGCGAAGTCGGCATCGTTGCGCCGACGCCAGATGTCCGAGGCCCAGTCGCGCGCCAACTCCACTACGGAACGGCTCTTCCTGCCGTCGATCGTGCTCATGATCGGCTTTCTCGTCTTCCTCATGTTTCCCGCCGGCGTCAGCCTCACCCATGTGATCTGACAGCGACCTATCTCGCGCCTCCTCGCGCCTGCCTGCCATACGCCTCCGGGCGTCCGAGCCACAGAAGGAACACCAGTGCCAATCCTCATCGTCCGACACTTCCTGGACCTCGTCACTTCACGCGTGACGGAGGTTCGATTCGCACCCGATCGGGGTGATGTCGCCGAGAAGATCGTCATCGTCGGGATCTTCGTCGCCCTCGCCATTGCAGTCGGACTCCTCATCACACATGCGGTCACGGTCGACGCCACAAAGATTGCCAATCAGATCGCGGGAGCCGGATGACGACGAAAGTGGCGCCGGCAGCCGTGCTGGCTCGATTCCGGAGCGGAGCCGGGGAAAGGTGCCGGCTCGAAGAGCGAGGATCGGAGAGCGTCGAGATCGTCGTTGTGCTCCCGGTTCTCATGGCGTTATTGGTCATCGGACTACAGCTCGCGATGTGGGGCTTGGCCGCTCACGCCCTCAGCCTCGGCGTGGCCGAGGGCGGAGCCGCGGCGAGAGCCCAGTTCGGCGGTCCGGCACAAGCCACGGCTCTCGTGGAGGGTGACGTTCGCTCCATCGCCGGCACTCTCGTGGGATCGCTCAAAGTCGCGGTCCACGGTCTGCCTGACGACTTCGTGGTCGTATCGGCCACGGGCGTCGTACCAATGATCTTCCCCGGTCTCGAGCTCCACGTGTCGGCCGTCAGTGCCGGGCCGGTCCAGGGCTTCCGAGCGTCCGGATGAACCCGAACGGGCCGTCTTTCCTCAGACAACCTCGGACCCAATCGAAGGGAGGCGAAGTGAGGGCACACCGCCGGGAGCGCCCAGCGCGAAAGCCCCGCCCATGGCGTGCGAACACCGACGGCGGATCAGCCAGCGCCGAGCTCGTCCTGTTGGCTCCCTTGCTCGTGGCCCTCCTCGGCGTCACCTTCTTCGCGGGACGGCTCGTGCTTGCCCGCCAGGCGGTCGATGATGCCGCCCGCACTGCCCTCCAGGCGGCCCTCACCATGCCGGACGGCACGGAAGCAAACGAGCTAGCCGACGCGACGACCGTGGAGATGCTCGGCACAAGCCGTGGCCTGTGCGCGCCGTTGTCGACGGCAACCGACACGTCCGACTTCACAGCTGGCGGGAGGGTCTCGGTCACCGTCACCTGTGTTGTGCGCTTCTCCAACTTGGCGTTCGCCGGCATTCCAGGTTCCATCACCCTCAGCGCAACGCGAGAAGGCGACCTCGAGGCGTATCGGGAGATCGGGCCGTGACCCCGTCGCGACTCCAGGGCAATCGACGCCGCTCTGAGGTGGGCTCCCTCAGCCCGTTCGTGCTGCTGCTGTGTCTCTGCCTTGCGGGCCTTCTTGGGCTCGTTGCCGAGGGTGGAATCGTGCTGAGCGTCCGGGAGACAGCCGTTGCCGAAGCCGAGCAGGCTGCTCGGGCCGGAGCGGCGGTGCTGACACCTGCCGCGCTACGGGGCGGCCGGATAACGAGCGCAGGGTCCGAGGCAGTCGAGGTGGCCGAGAACGTCATGGCGCTCAGCGGACACCCGGGCACCGCCACGGACCTGCGAGGAGTAGTGACGGCGACGGTCCTCCCGTTCCGAGTGAGCGCGCCTCTTCTCGGCCTCGCGGGCGTCTCCTCCATCTCCGTGAGCGCAACTGCCAGCGCAACGGCGGTCGACGGCTGATATGCGAGCCGCCGCGACCGAAACTCGCCTCCCGGGTCGTTTCGTTCGGATCGGGCTTCTGGCGTTCGTCGGCTTTGTCCTCGCGTCCCTTGGCGTCATCGATGTCCTCGCGGGCCCTCCGGTTCGCGACCTCGGCGCGCTCATGGCGCTGTGGGCTGCTCCCTCACATCGTCTCGGCGACAGGGCCCTCACCGCCGTGCTGGCGGGGTCGTGCTGGATCGCCTGGCTGGCAGTCGTCGTCGCTGTCGGCTCCGCCCGTACCTCGAGAGGGCCCGCACGACTTGCGCCCTCATTCGCCGGTTCTGCCACAATGTCGGCCATTCCCGCGACCGTTGACGGAACTCCCGCACCTCGGCGCCCTGGGCGGCGCGACGATCGACCTGGGTCAGCGCAGCGTCGAGCGGGAGCCGAGCTGCCGGTGGGCGGGCCCGAGGGTGGCCAAAGGAGCGAGCCGCCCTCGGAGGACCCCACACCGATGACGATGGCTCCTTCATCGGTGGCAGAAGCTGCGCCCTCGCCCTCGCCGGACGTGACGGCTGCGATGACAGCGGCGGCAGTCTCCGCCGCCGACATGCCAAAGTTGCTGGCGTCTCCAGTCCTCTCGCCCACGGTTTGCGGGCACCTGGAGGAGCCGGAGTGGAGCCGGGCGCTCCTCGGCCTGGCCGCCGGCGTCGCATCCAACGGCGAGATGCCACTGACCTGGCTCCTCGGCCCGACGGGTACCGCCGTCTTCCTGGACACCGACAAGGACCCACCCGCACCGTTCACTCGGCACCGATCGACGGTGGGTTGGTGGATAGACCGAGACTCGCGTCTTGTCGAGCCCGTCTCACCAGGAGCCGTCCTCCGCGCGAGCACGCGGTCGGGATTGGTGACGCTCTGGCATGACGAGCGGTCGCGATGCCTGCTCGACGTCGTTGCGGCCCGCACAGTGGCCCTCGACGGGCCTCCCGTGGCGGTGGGATACACCGTGTCCGACATCGTCGTCGAGCTGGCCTCTCGCCGGTGGTCGGATCTGGATGAGGTGTTGCTCGTCGGCTTCGGTCGGGAGATGCACGGGCTCGAGAACGTGCGCTACCTTCCGACGCTCGAGGACGCGACCGCGTTGCTGACCGGGGTCGATCGGTTCGGCGACGGCGGTGCCCGCTGCTTGGTGATCGCCCCCATGCCAGTGGACGAGGCGCACCGCGGGGCGCTCCGCCGCCTCCTCCGCCTTGTCGAACAGACGCCATTCTCCGGCGCCGTCTGCTGCGACACCGCCGTGGAGGCTCATTGCACGTGGCACCTCGCCGCCCACCGTCAGACCGTGCGGCTGGATGTGAGCGGCCGCGCCGGGTTGTCAGCGATCGTCTCGCGGGAACGCTGGGCCGAGCGCGTGGGCAACAGTCTGCGGGTCGCCTTCCGGCCAGTTGCAGCCCCCTTGGGTTTGTCTCTTGGAGGCCGAGTAGGCACGTCGGCCCTCATGGCCCGTCCCTCCCGGGAGCCCGCTTCTGACGGCGTCACCGTCCAGGTCCTCGGCCCGGTTCAGATCGACGGCACCGCCGAGAGCCTTGAGGGACGACCCCTTCTCAAGGAGCTCGTCGTCTATCTCGCCTTTCATCCTGAAGGGGTCACCGGCGAAGCCTGTGCGACGGTTCTGTGGCCTGAACGACGTGTGCCCGCCCAGACGTTGTCCAACCGTCTTCATGAGGCGAGACGGGCCCTCGGAGCGACAGTCGATGGCACGCCGCGCTTGATCCGCTCGGGAGGTCGCCATCTGCTCTCACCCGACGTGCGGACTGACTGGAGTCGATTCGCCGCCCTCACCGGTGCTGACTGCGGGCCGGCCAGCTGGCGCCAGGCGCTCATGCTCGTGCGCGGTCGCCCCTTCGACGGGCTTGCGAAGGGCGACTGGACAGTCCTCGAGGGCCTCTCGGCAGGCATCGAGGCGGGTGTCGGCGACGTGGCCGCACGGCTGGGGGGCATCCTTCTCGAAGAAGGCGATCCCGTCGGCGCAGAGTGGGCCGCCCGCCGGGGGCTGACGCTCACGCCTTGGGACGAGCGGCTCTATCGCCTGTTGATGATGGCCGCAGACGCCGCCGGCAACCGAGGAGGTGTCGAGGCCGCCCTCCGGTCGTTGGCTCAGGTGCTCGGCTGGCCGGGAGATCCAATCGAGATCGTGCACCCAGATACTGCGAGCCTCTACCGCAAATTGACCGAGCAGCCGGAGCTGTGAGCAGCCGCCGGTCCTGCCGATCCGCAGTAGCCTCCCAGGGACAGGCACGCCCGGGCAGGAGGTCCCGTGGGGATACTCGAGAACAAGCGCATCGTCGTCACCGGGGTGCTCACGGATGCCTCGCTCGCCTTCTCTGTCGCCCGGCTGGCGATCGAGGAGGGGGCCGAGATCGTCCTGACGGGGGCCGGCCGGGGGCTGTCCCTCACGAAGCGCACCGCTCGGCGTCTGCCGACCGAGCCTGACGTCTTCGAGCTCGACGTCACCGTGCCCGAGCAGGCGGAGACGCTCGCCGCCGAGCTGGAGCGTCGCTGGGGCTCGATCGACGGGGTCGTGCACGCCATCGGCAACGCCCCCGAGTCCTGTCTCGGTGGGGACATCCTCCAGGCCGACTGGCCCGACGTGGCGATGGCGCTGCAGATCTCGACGTTCTCGTTGAAGCTGCTGGCGGCCGCCTTCGCCCCTCTCCTCGAGAAGGCGCCCGACGGCGGGTCCATCGTCGGCCTCGACTTCGACGCCACCGTCGCCTGGCCGGCCTACGACTGGATGGGGGTCGCCAAGGCAGGCCTCGAGTCGCTCACGCGCTACCTCGCTCGCGACCTCGGCCCGCGCAACATCCGCGTCAACCTCGTGGCCGCCGGACCCGTGCGCACGATGGCGGCAAAGTCGATCCCGAGCTTTGCCACCTTCGAGGAGGTCTGGGACGGGCGGGCGCCCCTCGGCTGGGACGTGCACGACCCCGAGCCCGTCGCGAAGGCGACGGTGGCCCTCCTGTCCGGCTACTTCCCGAAGACGACCGGTGAGATGATCCATGTCGACGGCGGCTTCCACGCCACTGGCGCCTGAGGAGCAACTTGCCCACGAGCCAGCAGATCCACGACGCCATCGCCGCCTACGCGGCCGCCGTCTCGGCGGCGGACAAGGAGGCGATCATGGCCTGCTACGGTCCGGATCCGCGCGTGACGGATCCCTACCCCGGCCCGACCCACGAGGGACGTGAGGGTGCCTCCGGCTTCTGGGACGGCGTCCTCGGCCTTGGCACGCCCGTCTCCTTCGTGCCGGAGCGGGTCGTGGTCGCGGGCGACCGCGGGGTCTTCTCCTTCACGATCCAGCTCGACATAGGCGAAGGCGACCGCAAAAGCCGCCTGCAGGTGGAGGGCTACGACATTCTCACGATCGACGAGGACGGCCTCATCGCCGACCAGCTCGCCTACTGGGATCCCGCCTCCATGCACCCGGTCGGGTCCTGAAGCCGCCGAGCGAGGAGTCTCCCACCGGCCGGCCGCCCGCTCGAAGCGGGCGGCGACGTTGGCGGCATCCCCGATGAACTTGGCGTGGTCAGCTGTCGCAGAAACGGGCGTCGGACGCGTTCTCCCGCCCGACGCCCACGCAGATACGCACCCGGGCCGGGACTACAGCCGGGCATGACCTCCGCTTCGCAAGCGGCTCGATGTGGCCAACGGCCGATGATCGGGGTGCACGCGTCCTGCGGGCCATGATGGCCCGGTGCCGTCGCTGAGCCTGCCCGGAGCCGACCGGTGAGCCCCCGACGGCGGCGGGTCCGACCTCGCCCGGTCCTGCGGCGTGCTTGGCGCCCCGCCGGCTGGGGTGGCGTCGCCGCCGCGGCGTTGCTCGCCTGGGTGCTCTGGCCGGCGGCGGCACCGGGAACGTATCGCACGCCCGGCGGGGCGTTCTGGGGGGTCGACTCCGTCGCCACCATGGGCTCGAGGCTGTCTGCCGTGCGACAGGCCTACGACGCCACGCCGTCGTTCTGGGGCAGGTACCTAAGCGACTGCACGGGAGCCTGCGGGAGCGACCTCACCCGCCGTGAGGCTCGCCAGGATCTCGACGAGGGTGTGCGTCTCCTTCTGGTCGTCGCCGACCGGGGCGGCCGCCATGACTTCGGGCGACGCAACGGCAGGGCCGACGGCCGTACCGCCGTCGCCGCCGCCAGGGCGCTCGGGGTGCCGGGTGGCGTGGCGATCTTCAAGGATCTCGAGAACGACAGCCGTGTGAACGCGGCCTTCATCGTCGCCTGGTTCGAGGCGGTCGATGCCAGAGGTTATGGGCCCGGTTACTACCTGAACGCCGAGCCGGGCGAGGGCGGCGGCGGCGCCTACTGCCGGGCCGTCGCCATCGACCCTCAAGTCGGGACGTCGTTTCTCTGGGCGAGCGAGAGCGAGCCGGACGCCTCCGCGTCGACGCCCCCCTGGCAAGCGCCCGCCTACTCGAGCGGTCGCCTACCGGCCGTGTTCCCCGCCTGCGCCGGCCGCCGGGCCGTCTGGCAGTACAGCGAGGCCGACCGCGCCGGCATCGACGAGGACGAGGCGACGACGCTGAGCCCGTTCTGGGGCTGAACGTCGGTGCGCCCGGGCGGTCTTGGTAGTGAATTCCGGACACATGTGTCCGAAACGCACTACCACTCCGAGGGTGACAGGGCGCTTGCCGGCCTGCGCGCGCTCAGCGGTAGTTCGAGCAGTCCGTCGCGGCCGAGCAGTCGGCGAAGTCCGAGGACACGACCCTGTTGACGTCCTTTACGACCACGGCGTTGCTCGTGATGATGCCGAGCTCGCGGTTGTAGTTCATGGAGGCGCTCGAGAAGTTGATGCTGCCGACGTAGATCCGCCCCCGGCTGAGGCCGGCGTCGGCGATCGTCACCTTGGCGTGGATGTAGAGGTCGCTCGAGGCATACGCATACAGGTGGACGTGCCCACCGGCGGCCACGATGGACGACCAGGCACCGTCGTAGGAGCTGTCGGCCACCATGGTGACCTCGACGCGCACGCCCCGGCGGGCGGCCGCCACAATGGCCTCCGTGATGGCGGGATCGTCCATCTCTTCGTTCTCGATCGAGAGCGTCTTCCGGGCGCCGTTGATGACAGCGAGCATCTGTGGCTGTGAGCCGGGGCTCCAAACGAGGTCGGTGCCGTCCGACGGCGTGATCGGGGTGTGGTCGTAGTCGGCGTTGAAGACGGCCACGATGGCGGCCACGTCCTTCGGGTAGGTATCGAAGACGCCGAAGTCCCGGGTTGTCGTGTAGTACTCGTCGTCGAGGTTCAACGACATGATGAGGGACTCCTTGTCGTCCACCGTGATCGTCTTCTGGTGGGTGGCGGCGTAGGACGTGTCCGCCCAGACCACGCGCACTCCTTCGGCCTTGAGCGCCTTGTAGGTGGGGGCGTTTCGGCTGTGCTCGAGGTTCGTGTCGAGGATGACGCGCACCTTGACCCCCTTGCGCACGTCGGTGCCGAGGTCCTTCACCATGGTCGGGTCGACGAACTCGTACATGGTGATGTCGACGGACTTCTTCGCCGAGAGGACGAAGTCGTAGACGCTCGTCATGCCGGCCGCGGATCCGAGGCTGGAAGGCTCGACGAGGACGCCGACGAGACCGGCTGCATGCGGGCGGGCCGCCACGGGCTGGGCGGCGACGACCGGCAGGTACGCGGCCAGCGTCACGGCCGCGGCGGTAAGCACGAGCGAGCTCCCGCGAGCGATTTGCCGCCCGAGGTTGCTAGGTTTCCGCTTGTGAGCACGCTGCCTGATGAACGTCCGGGCGCTCACGAGGCCGGCCCGTGGAAGCGGTCGTTTCGCCTCCTCGTCGGCCTCGGATGGCTCTTGGCCCTCACGACGATCGCCTTCGTGCGAAGCACCCCGAGAGGGCGCCGGCCTGAGGGCGAGCCGGCCACGTGGAAGGCCGTGGTGTGGATGACGATCCTGTTCATGGGCCTCTTCGGCCTCGCTGCCGCCGCCAACCACTGGGGCCTTGTCCACGGTCAGGTGAACCAAGCCCCTCGCTGAGCTCGGGACGCGACGTCTGCCACGAGAGCCGGGATGCCTCACCTCGGTGGCCTCCCTCACCATCGGGCGGCGGCCACGAGGAGGGCAAGGGTCTCACCAAGCAGCCCGGCGGCGCCGAGAACGTCCCCGGTGAAACCGCCGAGGCGGCGGTGTGCCAGCCAGAAGACGAGGCCGGCGCCCACGAGCTCGGCTCCGAGGACGGCGGGAGCGGCGAGGGCGTGCCAGTAGACGAGGGCGGCGGCGGCAGCCACGAGCCCGAGGGCGGGCAAGAGGGGCCGGCCGCCCACGAAGGCGGTCGCCATGCCGTCGACGCGGGCGTAACGGAGATGGCCCGTGGCGAGGCCCATGACGCTGCGGCTTGCCATCCAGATGGCCCCCAGCAGGAGCACGCCTTTCATGGCCGAGGCGGGTGTCACCGAGCCGAGGGCGACCAGGCGCAGACCGAGGACGATGAGGGCAGCGGTCACCCCGAACGCCCCGACCTGCGGCTCGGCCATGACCGCGAGCCGCCGAGCCCGCTCGAGGTGCGGCAGGAGCCCGTCGGCGCTATCGATGAGCCCGTCGGCGTGCAGCATGCCGGTGACGGCGAGGTCGGCCGCCACGACGATCCCGCCGGCGACAAGGGGAGGAAACACCCGCCCGAGTGCCCACCAGGCGGCGCCGAGGCCTGTCCCGAGGGCGGCGCCGACGACGGGAAACCACGCCACCGCCGCCAGCCGCATCTCGCTGCCCCCTCCGACCACGGTGAGAAGCCCGAGGGCGCTGCCGAGCCCGCCGGAACTGCGCTCGCTCACCTCAGCGATCCTCCTTCGGCATGACGAGGACGCGGCCGGCTACGACGAGGCGCACGTCATCGGCCACGGCGGCGACCCGCCGGTTGAGCTCGCCGAGCGCATCTCGGAAGGAGAGGCCGGCGGCTGTCTCCGGGTGGACGCCGAGGCCGACCTCATCGCTCACGAGGACCGTCGGCCAGCCATCCGCCTTCCGCCGCTCGAGGGCCGAGATGAGATCCTCCACGTCGACGACGAAGTCGTCGTGGCCGGCGACCCAGGTTCCGAGCGAATCCACCAGGACGACGCCGCTGGCGCCAAGGGCCGCGGAGAGCACCTCACCCGCAGCCACCTCGAGAGTGACCCACGCAGGCGGGCGACGAGCACGGTGCCGGGCGATGCGGGCGTCGAAATCGGGGTCGCCCCTGCCGGTGAGCGCCGTCGCCACGTAGGTCACCGACGGTTCCCGCCGGACGCAGCCTTCGCTCCCCGCGAGGGCGCGGAGCTCCGCCAGACGTTCCCCGACTTCGGATTTGCCTGAACGGCCACCGCCGAGCACCAACGAGATCACCGTTGTCGACCTCTCCCGTCCACGCGAGCCTCCTCCGCCATCGGGCGGTCCGGCGGGCAGGTCTCCTGGCTGGGGGATCGACGCTTGCTCCTGCCTTCCCGTCCGGATGGGCCGTGGCTTGTTCGGAGTTCGCTCCCCGGTCACAGTTGCGGGACAGCCTCGGATTCGCACCGAGTTCCCTACGCCGCGAGGCCGAGGTTACCTGGTGCCGGGGCGCCGTTCTGGAGGTCGCTCCTCGGGACACAGACTTCCCTGGCCGTTCCCCTGGTCTCCCCGGCGGCCATCGAGGGGCCGTCTCCAAGTACGCCGATGGCGGCGCCTTAGCTGCCCTCCTCGGCGGGCCGCCAGCTGGCCGCCAAAGCCTTGGGCGCCCTGCGCAGCCAAGCCTCGCCCAGCAGGGCCTCCACGCGAGCAGGATCGGCCTCGGCGAGCTTGACGCGTACGCCCGAGAGGCGCTTTCCCCACCACAGCTCCTCGAAGGCCGCCGGATCCTCGGCGAGAAAAGCGCGGACCTCCTCCTCGTCCAGGAACACGTGGAGGCGGTCCCCTTCGGGCGGTGCCGTGACGAAGAGGCGCTTGCGGATGCGCCAGGACGTCATGTCGAAATGCGGCTCCTCGGTGACTTCCGGGAGGGCGAGGGCAAGGCGGCGGGCGTCCTCCAGCTTCACCTCCCGAATCCTAATGGGAGCCCGCTCTGCTCAACAGCGCCGGTCGCGGTTTTCGGCCGGAGGGTGCCGAGATGCTCCGCCCGGGCAGTATGGTGACCAGACGCCGGGCGGCGTGGCCGAGTGGTTTAGGCAAGGGCCTGCAAAGCCCTGTACCCCAGTTCGATTCTGGGCGCCGCCTCTCCGGGATGATCACAAATCTCGCCCGTTCATGTTCACGAAATGGTGCCGAGACACCTCTGCGTGCCGGTTGACACCGCGTGCTCTCGCCAGGGCTCGTCTCGCCGCGCGACCCGCAGGATCGGGCCTCGCTGAGCGGGTGACGACGGCATCCCGCCTCTAGGATCCGCGTGGTGATTGCGCCCTAGGGAGGTCAGGATCGCATGCCAGCAGGCAGCGGCAACGAAGCACGCGAGTGGAGTGCCGCCTTTGCGACAGCGTCGACCGACGGGATGGAGGCCTACGAAGAAGCCCTGGTAGGTCCCGTGTTCACGCCTTGGGGTGAGTATCTCCTCGACGCTCTGACGGTCACCCCGGGAGAGCGTCTGCTGGACGTAGCCACTGGACCTGGCACCGTCGCGCGACTCGCCTCGGCTCGGTTGGGCCCAGGCGGGAACGTGCTCGCGACCGACCTCAGCGCTGCGATGCTCGCGATTGCCGAGGCAAAGGGGACGGTTGCGGACGGATCCCCGATCGAATACCGCCTCAGCCCTGCTCTGCCCCTCGCCGCCCCCGGGGCTTCGTTCGACGTGGCCTGTTGCCAGCAAGGGCTCCAGTTCTTTCCGGACCGCCAGGGCGCCTTAGGGGAGATGCGTCGGGCGCTACGACCCGGTGGCCGAATGGGTCTGGCCGTATGGTCCGGCGTCGAGACCTGCCCCCCATTCGCTGCCCTCAGGGACGCCATCGGTGAAGTCATGGGCCTCCCGGCGGCAAAACGCTATGCCGCGGGACCGTGGGGCCTGCATGCGCCACGGGCCTTGGCGGACATGGTGACTGCCGCAGGGTTTGGCGAGGCATCCGTAGAGGAGATAGCTCGGCCGGTGCGTTTTTGTGGCGCCGCCCAGCTCGACCGCAGCTTGGCCGCTTCAGGGTTGGCTGCTGAGATCTGCGCTCTCAGCAGCGATACGCGGGCTGCCCTGGCCTCCGCGGTGGCCGACAAGCTGCGGGGCCTGACCGATCGCAGCGGAGCCATCACCTCCCACCTGACGTCGCAAATCGTCTTGGCCGTCGCCCGCTGAGCCGATTCGTCGGCGCCGCTCGGTTAGGCAGATCGACGCGTCTACTCCGGGCGACGGGCAGGTCAACGTCGGCGCCGCGGTGTGGAGACTTCCTTCGTTAGCCTGTCCAGACCCGCCGAGTCGAGTCCTCAGTCCCTGGCACGTGAGCTTTGTCTACACCGCTCTCAATAATAGGCATAAATTTTCGGCATAATATGCATAAATCATCGAGGTTCCTGCTCACGCCATAGGGACGAGAGACCTCCACGTACCGGCTTGGTACTCACGCAGCGCCCGCTGAGCGCCTTTCGGCCCTCTCCACTCATTTCCGCAAGCCCGGCTTTGCCCACTTTCCGTACTGAGATGCTTACCCTGAGCGCGCATGTTACGAACGGCCTTCCAGGAGGCAACGTGCACTCAACAGCGAGATGAATTCTTTTCCAGTACTCGACTTTTCGGCGCTTTTTGTTGCGCCACCGGGCGGGGAGATGCGACAGTGCCTTCGTTTGGCGACTCCGACGACATGCCACACGCGGTTGGCAGACCCAGTCGACGAGGAGGCAGCCGATCTCATGCACGCAAGAAAAGGAGACGGTCAAGTCCTGAGCGCCCTGTCAACGACTTCACCTGAGTGTCAGGCATCGCGGATCCTCTGCCGGGGGTGGCCCGAACCCGAGCTCGACACGCTGGCGGCTCTGCTGCTCGGGGCATTTCGCAAGAGTTCTCCGGTCAGCCCGTGGTGAAAAAGCGCAGCTGGATGAGGAGGTTCGCCCCTTCCCGCGCTCTCCCAGTGGTCTCCGTCGCAGCCGCCGCCTTGTGCCTTGCCCTGCCGATCGCCGGCGCCGCGCCCTCCAGTGCGACGCCACTTCCTGCTCCCGCCGTCTGCGGCTCGTCCAGCCTGGAAGGACCGGCGACGGCGCCGGCGGGAGCAGTAACGGTCCCAGCGGGCCTCGACAACGGGCAGTACGACACGCCCGACACCACGTACTGGTTCGCCCCCGGCACGCACACTCTCGGGACAGGGACGTTCAGTCAGATCGACTTCGGTCAGGGCGACA
>DASPSK010000248.1:0-3651 GCA_035623975.1 Acidimicrobiales bacterium
CGTCGCCCCGGCGACGGTCAGATATCGAAAGGGATCGTCCGGGTCGACAACCGACCGGGCGTGAGCCCGGCCGGGACTCGCCGGCGGCGCGTCGCCGGATCATGTTCCCAAGCGGCCACGTCCGGCCGGCTGCCGCTCGGCATGAAAAGGAGCAGTCGACCGCTCAGGCGCTCTTTGGACGTGTCCACCACTGACGCTGCGACGGCGGCCGCCAGAGTCGGGTTTCAGACCTCGAGCGGGACGAACACTAAATCACCCGGCACACGACAGGTGCGCCTGGAAGGACGGGCGCAGCCTGCGCTTTCATCGCTGACTCATCCCTTTCGCAGACGCGCTGCGGGAGCCGCTAGTCACAGCACTTCCTCTTTGATCGCGTCCGACGGCCCTAAACCGCTGGTCTTGCTAACGAGGTAGCAACAACTGCCGCGATGGCAACACCCTCCTTGGGTCGCGGCGACGCAATTGGACGGGACATGTATTTGCTGACCATCCGTTTACTGTAATGCAATCTTGAAGGAAGTCGACTTCGGGCTGGCCCAAGGTGAACGTACCGGCCCAATGTGCGATGGCATGGTGCTCACCCTCCTCGGGGTGACCACGGCGCCTTCTGCGGGCCGGTCGTGTCTCGGTAACCGTAAGGTCAATAGAATAGGCGCCGGGCCGTAGACCAGTCTCAGTGGGGACGAGCGAGACCACCAGAATCCAGCGGCTCGTGACCTTGCGGCTCACGGCGGTGAGCGGACTGGCCCACCCATCGAACTTCCAGCCCGGCGCTGACGACTTGCCGGGAGTTCCGGCGTCCTCGGGTGTCAGGAAGCAGCTCCACCGCGCCGGAATCCGAATGTTGTGCGCGGGCTGAGAAATTGTTGCCGTCACTATAGTGACAAGCGAGTCAACCGCACCGCGATTGATCAACGACACCGGTACCACCGCCTCTAGGTCTGAATATCCGCCCGTCACGCGCGGCTCGCCGTAATTCAGATAGATTTGTTCTCCAAGCGCCACGGCGACCCGAGAGCGTTGGGAGTACTGGAGATACAGAGCCACATAAGCGGATCCGATCGACACGACAATCGCAACCAACGCCAACGGGTCCGAGAGGCTCATTTCATTCCTCTTAGTACAGCCGGCAGTTAGCGCTGCAGCGGCACGGTTGAAGGCTAGATACGAGAACCCCAGTTGGCAAGTCGAATGAAGCCCAACATGTTGGCGGGCTAATTCGGCCTGCGTGCAACGGCAACCCCGGCGGTGGGACGGTGAGATCGCTCGCCGGACGAGCATCACCGACCGTTAGCGAGCCATGGTAGTAGAGAACCTGGCTGCGCCAAACAGATCGGGAGTCGTGAGCGTGGCGTTGACGCCCAACTCAATCGCGGCACGCCGCCCTCCGCCAGGTCGGTGATCGCCCGGTCGTTCGCGTGTACAACGATCTGGTCGGAGTGGCTCGCCTGCGACGGAAACTGCCACTGCAGCACGGTGGTAGTACGCTGAGAGTCGGCCGCTTGCTCTGGGTCGTATACTCGCCGCGTGGGGCAATTGGGGGATTGCTATGCCGAGTTGTGCAACGCGGTTCGCGCGGGTACGCCGTGGGAGCCAAGCGGATACCACGGTCTGTCGCTTGACGGGGTAGCGGTCGTGGGCGACACCGCTCGGTTCGACGCCGGCGCAATCCGAAGGATCCTCAGCACCGGCAAGCTCGATAGGGGAAAGAGCCACGGCGGTTGCGCCGGCGCGGGGACCGGGACGAATGGCGACGACGACACCACACCGGATCCTCCCGTGATTCACATCCGCGGGGCGTGGATCTGCAACTCCGACTCCACCAAGGCTGAAATTGACCTCGACGATCTTCCGAAAGACTGCAAGATCGCGCTGCGACTGACCGACTGCCGGGTCGACTCGCCGCTCACGCTCCGTGACAGCGGGCTCCCGTGGCTTGACCTCGAGAATTGCGTGATCGGGGCGCTGATAGCCGACCGAGCCCAGCTCGGTTGGGTGACGATCAAGGACTGCCGGTTCACCGGCATCTCCGGGCGCCCTAGCCTCGGCCTCTGCGGGGCCAAGGTGGCTCACGACGTGCACGTCGACGGCACCTGCTTCGAGTCACCCCTCGACGAGCCGCCGTCAGACGCACCGGGACTGTGGGTCGTCGACATGGCGGGCGCCGCGATCTCCGGGAACCTCTCGCTCGAGGCCGTCGAGATCCCCAAACCAGGGGAGCACGCGGGGAACACGGCGTCGCGCTCTGGGGTCCGCCTCACGGGTGCCACCGTGAGCGGCCGCCTGCTCATGACCACCGGCACACTGTTCAGCGACAGCGGCCCGGCTCTGATGGCCAACTATCTGAGCGTCAGCGGCGACGCGCTGATGGGCGAGAGCCCCGAGCGCGGACTACAGGCAACAGGTGCGGGCGATCAGGGGGCCGTGTCGCTCGTCGGCGCCACCATCACAGGCAAGCTGTCGCTGACCGGCGCGTGTCTTATCAACGGCTCAGGCCCCGCGCTCGTGGCTGATCAAGCGACACTGAAGGAAGGGGTGCGACTCGACGGAGGGTTTCACGCCGAAGGCTCGGCGCGGGACCTGGCAGCCGTAGGGCTCAGGGGTGCGACGATGACCGGCGAAGTGTCCCTGGAGGGCGCCACGGTGATCGCTCATGACGCCGGCGGGTCTGCACCAGCGGTATTGCTCACCAGTGCCTCGATCGTCGGCCGGCTCGACGTGCGTCGCGCGACCCTCACGAGTGACTGTGGGCCGGCTGTCATGGCCGACTACATAAGCATCACCGGCCCGGCCTTGCTGTGCGAGGCGCCCGGACCGAAACCGCCTTCCTTCACGGCGTCGGGAGCCGGCGATGCGGGCGCGGTGTGCCTGCTCGGAGGGACCGTCACCGGGAGGCTCGGGCTCAGGGGAGGGCAGCTTGTGAATCGTAGCGGACCGGCCCTGGTGGCCGATCTGGCCACGATCAAGGGAGACGTACTGCTCGACGAAGGGTTCTGCGCGACCGGATCGATCCGCCTCTCGGGCGCCGGCGTGAGCGGCGTGCTCTCTCTGAGCAAAGCTACGGTCACCACGGACGCTGCCCCCAGGGCCGAGGACGAGGGCGCTGCCGCGGCCGTCCGGCTGTCGGGCTCGACGGTCGGCGGGCACCTGGTCCTGCGCAACGCGACACTCACGAGCAGGCATGGGCCAGCGCTACTGGCCGACTACCTAACGGTCAGCAGCGACGCGTTCCTCTGCGAGCGTGTAGAACAGGGCCTGACGGCCACAGGCGCCGGAGAGCTCGGTGCGGTGTGCCTCGCGGGAGCCACCATCAACGGTCAGTTGACGTTGCGGGGGAGCACGCTGACTCACGGCAGCGCGGACGCCGATGGGGCTCGCGGCCTCGCCCTGTTCGCCGATCTGGTCACGGTGAAAGGCCCCGTACTCGCCGATCGCGGGTTTGTGGCCAACGGCGCGGTACGGCTCTGGGGCGCGACGATGAGCGGGCGTCTCCGGCTTGATGGCGCGTGGATCCACACTGCCGCACGGCGTGACGCCGCGCGGCCTCGTCACGGGAATCCCGGCGACGTGGCCGCCCTGTGGATGACGGGCGCGACGGTCGGCGACGAGCTGTCCATGATCGGTACGACCCTGGCCAGTGACGACGGGCCG
>DASPSK010000274.1:0-7346 GCA_035623975.1 Acidimicrobiales bacterium
CCATCCGCTACCCGAAGGCGGCGTAACCATGTTCAGAAGACCGTCGGTAAGCCGTGTGCGGGAAAACCGCACGCACGGATTGAAAGGGGGATGGGGAACCGGGCCTGCTGTGCAGGCGCCGCGCCCCTGACTACCAATGCCAGGTGAGCATGAGGGCGAGGACGGAGACGCCCCGAGCGCCGGTGACGCCGGGATCGCCGCCTCCGCCGGGATCACCCGCCTGCCGCAGTACGCCGAAGCTCCCGGGGCGCGGCTGCAGGAAGAGAGAAGCCGTCATCCAAACGCGACTCCGTTACGGATTGCTGGTGACGTGAGAGCCGACCTGAAGGAAGCGAGCGATGAGCGGCTCGTGCTCGCCATCGCCCGCTGGCGCGACGACGCCCTCGCCGAGGCGTACCGCCGGCACGCCGGCCCCGCCTTCGCGCTCGCGAAGCGACTGCTGTGGGACGGGAGCGTCGCCGAAGAGGTCGTGCAGGAGGTCTTCGTCAAGCTGTGGCACGACCCAGAGCGGTTCGACCCGGCGCGGGGGACACTGCGATCGTTCCTGCTGGCGCAGACCCACAGCCGGGCCGTCGACCTGCTGCGCTCGGAGACAGCCCGCCGGCGGCGGGAGGAACGAGAGGCCCGCATGGCGGCCGAGTCAGGCTACGACGTGGAGCACGAAGTGGGCGACATCGTCCTCGCCGAGCACGTTCGCGACGCCCTGAGCGAGATACCCGATGCCGAGCGCAGGCCCATCGAGCTCGCTTATTTCGGCGGGCACAGCTACAGGGAGGTCGCCCAGCTTCTCGGTGAACCGGAAGGTACGGTGAAATCCAGGATCCGGGCAGGCTTGAAGAAGATGCATCAGGCGCTGTCGGCGGCGGGCGTACTCGTGGGGGGCGAATTGTGACGCACGCAGAGGTCTGCGAGCTGCTGGGCGCCTACGCCCTCGACGCCGTCAGCCCGGAGGAGGCACGGGAGATCGAGCTGCACTTGACCGAGTGCCCCCGGTGCCGGGCGGAGCTGACTGCTCACCGCGAGGTCGCCGGCGTGCTCGGGAACCTCGGCGGCACGGTGCCGGCCGGCCTCTGGGAGCGCATCGCCGGCGAGCTCGCCCTCGGGACGGAGGGACCGCCGGCCTCCGGTCGTCCAGGCGCCCCTGCGGTCGGCCGCCCCTCGTTCTCCGACCTCGACCAGTCCGAGGTGGACGCCGTAACCGGGGATGCTCCCGCCCCCGTGATCTCGATCGGCAGCGTCCGACCCGTGAGCGCCCCTCACCCCGCACGAGCCGACGGCTCTGGCCCGGCTCCCATCGGACGCGCCCGCACGGCCCTGCTCGGCTCCGTGGCCGCCCTGGCCGCCGCCCTCCTCATCGTCGTCGGCGTGCTCGTCACCAAGGTGGCCAGTCTCGACAACCGGGTGAACGCGTTGACGACGGCGGTCGTGACCGGGGGTGTGAAGGCACAGGTCGCGGCTGCCAAGCTCGACCCCAGCCACCTCACCGTCGAGCTGACGAGCGACAAGGGCTGGTCGGCAACGGTGGTGGCGCTGCCGTCTGGGCAGGCATTCCTCCTGCCGGGAAGGATGCCGACGATCGCCCCCGGTCGGACCTTTCAGGCATGGGCGCAGGTAGGACACGCCTACGTCTCCCTCGGCGTTCTCGGCCGCAGCCCGGGGGACGTCGCCCTGCAGCTGCAGCCGGGCATGTCGGCCGTTCTCGTCAACACCGAGCCGCAAGGGGGCAGCGCCCAGCCGACGACGCCGCCGCTCGTCGCCGGCTCGATCCCGAAGCCGCTCTAGCCCGAGTTGACAGGAGCGGGCCGGTGCGGGCGATCGATGGGGGGCTTTAGCCGAGGAACTCGCGGGCGAGGTGCTCGAACATGTCAGCGGACATCTGCAAGGACTCGACGTCCACGCGCTCGTCGTCGCCATGGAACATGACGGCGAACTGTTCGAAACTCAGCCGGTCCGAGAACATCCCATACCCGTAGGCGGTCGTGCCGAGGCGCCGGAAGAAGCGGGCGTCGGTGGCGCCCACGCTGAAGAAGGGCACGAGCGGCGCCCCGGGGTGGAAGCCCTCGGAGACCCTCTCCATCGCCGCCCACAAAGGCGTGTCGACGGGTGACGAGGTGGCGGGGTCGTCGATCATGAAGAGCACCTCCACCTTCGGCCACAGCTCAGGCCCGATGGCTTCGGCCACGAGCGCCCGCACTTCGGACTCGCCCTGGCCGGGCAGGGTCCGGATATCCACCTCGAGGTCGACCGTGTCGGGGATGACGTTGATCTTCGTCCCTCCGTGCACGATCGTCGGCGCCATCGTGAGGTGGGTGCAAGCGTGCGCCTGCCGCGCCATGCCGAGGTCGGGCATGGCGTCGAGCAGCTCCTCGATCTCGTCCGGGTCGAGGAGGAGCCGAGCCACCTCAGCCGGCCACCCCATGCCCTCGATGAACTGGCGCCATGCGGCGTGGATCTGGGCGGTCGGGCGGAAGGCGGCCAGCCGTCCGACGACGGCGGCGGCCGTCACGAGGGCGTTGTCGGTTCGCAGCGGCTGCGAGGCGTGGCCGGCCTCCCCGTGAATGCGCAGTCGGCACCAGCAGCTGCCCTTCTCGCCCACCATGACGGGCAGTCGCCGCCCACCCGGTCCCTCGAGGGGGACGCCACCCGACTCGGTGATGAGGTAGTCGCACTTGACGGCATCGGCCGCGTGCTCGGCCAGCCAGCCGGCTCCGTGGGAGCCGAGGGCCTCCTCGTCGGCGACGGCCGCCAGCACGAGCGTGCCTCGAGGGCGGAAGCCGCTCCGGGCCAGGCGATCAAAGGCGACCGACATCGAGGCCGTGATGTTCAGCATGTCGACCGCTCCACGGCCCCAGACCTCGCCGTCCACGAGCTCGCCACCGAAGGGATCCCGCGACCAGGTGGCCGGGTTCGCCGGCACGACGTCGGTGTGGCCGAGCCAGCAGAGCGAGGGCGCGCCCGGGTCCGACCCCTCGATCCGCCCGACCAGTGACGCCCGGCCCGGAGAGGGCTCGTAGATCTCGAAGTCCGCGCCGGAGCCGTCCAACTCGGAATGCAACAGGTCGACGCTGCGCCGCTCATGACCCGACTCGGCCGAACCGTCGTTCACGCACTCGTTGCGGATCATCCGTTGCACGAGGTCGACGACCTCGAGCCGCTGTGTCACGCCCTGCCCTCCTCCGGCTCGACCATACGCCACATCACCACGTGGGCGATGCCGAGGCTCTCGAACTCCTCACCCCAGGCGGTGAAACCGGCCCGCTCGTAGAAGCGCCGCGCCGGCATCCTCGCATTGCACCACAAGAGACCCCCGCCCCGCGCCGCTACATGACCCACACAGGCCTCGAGCACGCGGGCGCCGATGCCCTGTCCTCGCAGATCCTCGCGGGTGGCCATGCCTCGCAGGCGCCAGGGCGGTGCTGCGCTCGCGGGGGCGACATCCTTCAGAAGGCCCGCCGGCGGCGGCTCTGGCCGAACGTTGGCGGTGCCGATGAGCTCGCCGGTGCCCACCTCGATCGCCCCGAAGACGCCTGTGCCGGGCGCGTCATCACCGAAAAGCCCCATCTCCTCGAGCGACATCTGCGGACGGAGGACATCGCGGCGCAGCCGGTAGGTGCGGGAGGCTTCCACCGGAGAGACGACGATGCGGTCGGGCATGCGGGCGATCGTACCGAGGCGGCGCGCGATGATCGGGGTGTGAGGCAAGAGGTGGAGGGTTTCTCGAAAGTCGCCCCGCAGTACGAGCGGGGCCGGCCCGGCTACCCGGCCGAGGCGGTCGACTGGATCGCCGCCAAGGCAGGGCTCGGGCCCGGTGGCGTCGTCGTCGACCTGGCCGCCGGCACGGGCAAGTTGACCCGCCAGCTCGTGCGCAGCGGCGCCCGCGTCATCGCCGTCGAGCCGCTCCCGGAGATGCTGCGCGAGTTGATAGCTGTCCTCCCGCAGGTGGAAGTGGTCATCGGCACGGCCGAAGCAACGGGCTTGCCGGACGCCGTCGCCGACGTGGTGGCCGTGGGTCAGGCCTTCCATTGGTTCTCCACGCCGGCGGCCCTCAGTGAGATCGCCCGCCTGCTCGTGCCGGGCGGTCACCTCGCCCTCGTCTGGAACCGGCGGGACCCCACCCAGGCGCTGCAGGCGGAGCTCGATCGGATCATGGCTCGCTTCCGCCGCTCCTCGCCCTCGTACGAGTCGGGCGCCTGGACGGAGGTGATGGACCGCTCGACCTTGTTCGAGCGGGTCGCCGAACGTCAATTCAGCTTCGTGCAGGTGCTCGACGCCGACGGGCTCTCCGATCGGGTGGCGTCCACGAGCTTCATCGCCAACCTGGAGCCCGGCGAGCAGGCAGCGGTGTTGCAGCAGGTGCGAGAGCTCGTGAAGGCAGACTTCGTCGAGCTGGCCTATGCCTGCACCGTCTATCTCTTCAAGAAGCGCTGAGCCGACGGCGTTGTGATGGCCTCACCTGCCGCGCCGATGCCATGATGAGCGCGTGACCCTCACAGGCGAGATCGATCCTGCCGTGGTGGCGCCTGTCGCCGCCGTCCCTTCGGAGGTGCCCGACGCCAGCCGGCTCGGCGTCGCCACCGCCCGCGAGCACACGAGCCGACTCAGTCAGGTCGTCACGCTCGTGGCCGTCCTCGTGCCGCCGATCGGGGTGTTCTCGGCCATGGGGCTGTTCTGGGGTGTGGGGTTCCGCATGACCGATCTCGTCCTGTTCGGCGTGTTCTACCTGTTCACCGGGCTCGGTATCACCGTCGGTTACCACCGCTACTTCACGCATCGCTCCTTCGAGGTGGTCGCCCCGGTCAAGGTCGCCCTCGCCATCCTCGGCGCCATGACCCTGCAAGGCCCCGTCACGCAGTGGGTGACCGACCACCGCAAGCACCACGCCCGCTCGGACGCGGAAGGCGACCCCCACTCGCCCCACCTGTCGGGGGACGGCCTCGTCGGGACGCTGAAGGGCCTGTGGCATGCCCACATCGGTTGGATGTTCTCGACGAAGGGGATGGAACGCTCGTTCGCCTACGGGCGCGACCTGTACGAGGACCGGACGATCAGAGTGATCGACCGCCTCTACCTGGTGTGGGTGGCTCTGTCGTTCGGCATCCCCTTTCTCGCCGGTGCGGCCATCGGCGGGTCCTGGGCGCTCGGCGTCGAGGCGCTGGTGTGGGCGGGTCTCATCCGGGTGTTCGTCTTCGAGCACTCGACCTTTGCTGTGAACTCCATCTGCCACACCTTCGGTCGGCGCGCCTACGAAGCCCGTGACCAGAGCCGTAACAACTGGGTCGTCGCCCTCCTCGTGTTCGGAGAGGGATGGCACAACAACCATCACGCTTTCCCGCGCTCGGCCCGGCACGGACTCGGGCGTCTCCAGCTCGATGTTTCGTGGTGGACGATCCGCTGCCTGGAGAAGCTGCACCTGGCACGGTCGGTACGTGTGCCAACGTCCGCCCAGCTTGCCCGCACCCCCCGGGCCGGCGCCACCGCGGCGGCGCCGGCCGGCTGAGGACCGTCCGAGACGGGTCCGTCAGCGTCTCAGGCGACGGGGATCGAGAAGGCCGAGCCCGCCGGGTATCTGTTTCGGCCGCCGTCGCGGTCGAGCACCCAGGCGGACTGCCGGCCGGCGACGGTGAAGCGGCGCTCGCCGGGGGCGCCCTCTTCCCCGTCGGTGACGATGGCGGTGTCCTCGTCGACTCCGACGACGACCACGCTCTCGGGGACACGGCTGGCGTAGCGCCCGGTGAGGTCGGGCGCCCAGCGGGCCATACGGTCAAAGTGGGGGATGACAGCCACCTCGGGAACGGCCGCCAAGCCAGAGGGTTCGGAGATCGGCACCATCGCCACCGAAGGGGCACCGCCGCCCGCAGGCGCCGCCGCCCGCGTCGCTCTCACGTCGTCGGCCACGTAGGTGAGCGCACAAGCGCCCGCCGAGCAGCCCGCCAGCGCCGCACCAGCGCCCCATGCCGCCAAGATGGCCGACCACACGGCGCTGTCGCGCAGGACCGACGCCAGGTAGCCGGGATTGCCGCCGGACAGGTAGACGAGGCCGGCCCCGGCCACGACGGCGGCAAAGTCGTCCCGGGCGGCGTCCTCTCGGGTGAGGACCGGCAGGGGCACGGGCTCGACGCCCAGGCGCTCGAAATGACGGGTGCCGAGATGGAGCCAGTGGCGGACGCGCTCGTCGCCCTCCTCGGCGGCTGCTGTCGGCAGGAAGACCGCTCTTGGCGCTCGACCGGCAAGGAGCGCCCGGTCGACCTCGATCATCACCTCGAGGTACTCCCCGCTGCCGACGAGGGCGACCGGCCCCCGGCCCACCGCCTCGGCCGAGACCGGGACGGGGGACATCTGTTCGGGAAGCCCAGGCACCGGCCTTACGCTACAGAGCGACCGCCATGTTGACCGTCACCGACCTCGAGCTCGTCGTCGCCGGTCGCCAGCTCCTCCAGCCGGCGACCTTCCAAGTCGCGTCCGGCGACCGGATCGGCCTCGTCGGCCGCAACGGTGCCGGCAAGACGACGCTCGCCAAGGTGCTGGCAGGCGAAGCGCTCCCCGCCGGTGGCCAGGTGCGCTGCTCGAATGCCGTCGCCTACCTTCCCCAGGACCCTCGCACGGGCGACCTCGAGGAGAGGGCGATCGACCGCATCCTCGGCGCCCGTGGCCTCGACCACGTCGTCCGCCAGCTCGAGGTCGCCCGGCATGCCATGTCCGACGAGGACCCTGAGCGCCAGGACGACGCCATGCGCAGATACTCGCGTCTCGAAGAGCGCTTCCATCTGCTCGGGGGCTGGACGGCTGAAGCCGAGGCGGCGTCTATCGCCTCCAGCCTCGGGCTGCCCGAACGTGTCCTCAGCCAGCCGCTCGGGACTCTCTCCGGCGGGCAGCGGCGCCGCGTCGAGCTTTCGCGCGTGCTCTTCTCCGAAGCTCCCACGCTCGTGCTCGACGAGCCGACGAACCATCTCGATGCTGACTCCATCGCCTGGTTGAAGGGCTACTTGAGGTCGCATGACGGCGGGCTGATCGTCATCAGCCACGACGCCTCCCTCCTCGAGTCCGTCGTGAACAAGGTCTTCCACCTCGACGCCACCCGCTGCGAGCTCGACGTCTACCGGGTCGGCTGGAAGGCCTACCTCGAGCAGCTGGCGACCGACGAGCACCGGCGCCGCCGCGAGCGACAGAATGCCGAGCGCAAAGTCGTGGCGCTCCGGTCGCAGGCCGATCGCATGCGAGCGAAGGCGACGAAGGCTCGTATGGCGCACAACCTCGATCGCCGCGCCGCCCGCCTGGAATCCGGCATCGAGCAGGTGCGTCAACCGGACAAAGTGGCCAGGCTGCGCTTCCCGAAACCGAGCCCCTGC
>DASPSK010000281.1:0-3038 GCA_035623975.1 Acidimicrobiales bacterium
CCATCCGCGAGTTGCGTGGAGGCGACCTGCGCTTCGGCGGCTACTTCCGGCCCGAGTGGCCGTCGAACGAATAGGGCGCGACCGATGACCGAAGACACGAGCGAAGCCGCGCCCGAACCCCTCGTCCTCGTCGAAGCCGACGGGCCCGTCCTGGTGGTGATGCTCAACCGGCCGGAGAAGCGCAACGCCACCAACGCCGAGGTGCTGTGCCGGCTCTACGACGCCTGGGTCCGCCTCGACGGCGATCCCTCGCTGCGCGTCGGCGTGCTGACCGGCCGGGGCTCCACCTTCTGCGCCGGGATGGACCTGGCCGAGATCGGCCGGCTCCGCGCCGGCGTGGCCGACAACGAGTGGATCGTGCGCCTGCGCGACGAGCCCGAGGTGGTCTTCGGCGCCTGGCTCAAGACGTTCCGGCCTTCCAAGCCGATCATCCTGGCGGCGGAGGGCTACGCGCGCGCCGGCGGGACCGAGATCCTCCAGGGCACCGACATCCGGGTCGCCGGGGAGAGCGCGGTCTTCGGCGTGACCGAGGTCCAGCGCGGGCTGTTCCCCATGGCCGGTTCTGCCGTGCGCCTCCGGCGGCAGATCGGCTACGCCGTGGCGGCGGAGATGCTCCTCACGGGCGAGGACATCACCGCCCAGCGGGCGCACGAGCTCGGCCTGATCAACCATGTGGTCCCCGACGGGCAGGCACTGACCCGGGCGCGGGAGATCGCGGTTCGGATCGCCGCCAATGGCCCCCTGGCGGTGTCGGCCATCCTCAAGACGCTGCGCGAGACCGAGGCGATGCCCGAGGCGGACGCCTTTGCCATCGAGGGCAAGCTGGGCATGGAAGTGATGACGTCGAACGACGCCACCGAGGGTCCGCGAGCCTTCCTCGAGAAGCGGCCACCGAGGTTCACCGGGACGTGAGCGTCACGGCCTCGTGACCGTCTCGCCGAAGAGGCGTCGTGTGCACGGAATTCGCAGTCCGAGTGTGGCAGCCTCGGAGCCACGTCGAGGGGGAACCGGGGGCAGGGGGAGGAAACGGGAGGAGGGGCGGTGCGCAGGACGTACCGACGGCTGGCGGTGCTCGTCGTCGTGCTCAGCGTGGCCGTGGGGGCTAGCCGTGCCGGCGCCGCGGGCGGTGTCGGATCGGCGACGCTGCGGACGAACGGCTCGTGGCCGGGGCTGGGAACCGTGTGCGAGAAGGGCCCCGGAGGGAGCGCCACCGCACGCGGGGTGGGCGCCCACTCCGTCGACATCGCCACTTTCGCGGACCCGGGGAACTCGGCTGAGCCCGGGCTCAACGAGGAGTTCTTCCAGTTGGCCGGGGCGTTCGCCCAGTGGTGCAACGCCGCCGGGGGCATCGACGGCCGCAGCATCGTCGTCCACGACCGCGACGCCGGCCTGTTCAACGCGGCGCAGGTCACCGACGAAGCCTGCCAGCAGGACTTCATGGCGGTCGGCGGAGGGCTCGTCTTCGACGGCCCGGCGGTGCCGGTCCGGGTGGGCTGCGGTCTGGGCAACATCCCCTCCTACGTGGTCTCGAACGAGGCCGACGCCGCCGCGCTACAGGTCGATCCCCAGGACATCAGGGTCGACGAGATCGAAGCCGGCTGGTACGGCGCACTCGGGAGGCGGTACCCGCAGGCGGCGGAGCATTTCGGGGTCGGGGCGGCCAACGAGCCCAGCATCCTGGACGCCACGCGCAAGTGGGAGCAGGCGGCCGAGCAGCAGGGCTGGAAGGTGGTGGACTGGCAGGAGCCCCCGTTCACCGTGACGGACTGGGCCCCCTACGTGGCCCAGGCGCAGTCCAAGGGGGTGCAGGCGCTCGAGACGCCGACAGGCACGAACATCGAGACCTACTTCGAGGCCATGGACACAGCCGGTTACAACCCGACGTTCATCTTCCTCGGCATCGGCATCCCCGAGCGGCTGGGCAACCAAGAGGCCCAGGTCGGGGTCTCGGGCCCGTTGCCGCCCATCTACTTCGCCACCCAGACCTGGCCCTTCGAGCTGGCCGCGCAGAGCCCGGGGCTCGAGCAGCTGATCGCGCTCATGCGGCGGTACGCGCCGCACGACCCGATCGACACCGACGACGAGTACGCCGTCGACGCCTGGCTGCTCTTCGCCAAGTCCGCCTCGGCCTGCGGAGCCGACCTGACCGTCTCATGCGTGCTGGGCCACGCGGCCGCACAGGCGAATTGGACGGGAGGTGGGGTCTACGCGCCGATCGCCCACCTGGGGCTGTCCGACGAGCGGCCGACGCCGAGCGACTGCTTCCTGCTCATGGAGGTCAAGGGCAGCGGGTTCGCGTACGACAGGGCCGACACCAGGCCGAACGAGCAGATCTGGCACTGCGACCCCAAGAGCATCTTCCCCGTCACCGAATCGGGCTGAGCGGCGGCCGGGGCGTCAAGCTCGTGCCAGGGTGACGCCTGAGGCTTCAGCCCGCGCCCGGGCAGCATGACGATTGCGTTACTGTCCCGCGCATGCCCGCACATCGACCGCTCACCCGCGCGCTCAGCCTGACCGGGTCCCTCGTCGCCCTGTCAATCGGCCTGCCAATGGCCACCGCCTCCACCCCGGCCGGAGCCAGCCGGCCGAGCGAGACAGCGAGCGAGACAGCGTCAGCCTCGAGCACGGTCATCCCGTTCACCGCGGCCGACGTGACAGAGACGACGGCAGGAAGCTACGACATCACCTGGAGCGCCCCGTCTTCCGCGGGGACGGTCCGGGTGTACGCCGGCACCAACCCGCTCGTCGACGCCACGACCGACGAGGTGGGCTCCGGCGGGCACAGCGCGACGATCGTCGTGCGACCTCCGTCGACGCCGGCTGCCCGGTGGTACTTCACGCTGACGCCGTCAAAGGGCGAACCGCTGGTCGTCGCCGACCGGTCCTTGCACATGGCGGACGACCCGAACCTTCGGGACGTAGGTGGCTATCGCACGGCTGACGGCCAATGGGTCCGGATGGGCGTGCTCTACCGCTCCGGGGCCTTGAACAACTTGTCGCCCGCGGAGACCCAGGAGCTGAGCGCGCTGGGCGTGACG
>DASPSK010000291.1:0-9251 GCA_035623975.1 Acidimicrobiales bacterium
GCCCGCTGAATCCGCGTGACGGAACGGCCGAGGGTGACGGTGGAGCCCTGGGCGGCGACGGCCTCGGCCGCCCGCTCCCACATCATCCCCGGGCCGAGGCGCGGGTACTCGAACTCCTCGATGAGCGAGGTGATGACTTTCTGGTTGCGGCGGGGAAGGAGGGAATTCGTCAGTGCCTTCCAGAGCGAGAGCGTCTTGATGCGCTGAGCGGCCCAGTCCGCCTGGATCTCCGTCGCCGGCATGCCCCAGACCTTCTCGGTGTAGGACTTGAAGAACTTCCGGTAGAGGCGCCAACCGAAGCGCGCAGCCACCCAGCCCTCGTAGGTGTGCGGATCCTTCGGGCGGCGAACCCTCACCCAGAGGTAGGAGAGAGCGCACCGGACCGACTCGGTGATCCCGAGGGCGCCGAGAGCGTTCCCGAGCTGGATCGGGTAGTCGAAGAACGTGCCGTCGTAGTAGATGCGGCTCAACCTCGGGCGCAGGAGGAAGTCCTCCGACGGGAGGATCTCGTGCCAGAGCTCTGCCACTTCGGGGACCTTCGTGAAGAACCGGTGACCCCCGATGTCGAAGCGCCAGCCCTCTCTCTCCACCGTGCGGGCGATGCCGCCGACGACCGTGTCTGCCTCGACGACACGGCACGTCCCGCCGCGTTTGCCGAGTGCGTAGGCGGCAGTCAGCCCGGCAGGACCGCCCCCGATAACGAGGACGCGACCCGGCGACCGCAGCCCGTCGCCCCCCGGCGCGGGGGCGCGTGTCTCCCCGGCCGCAGGCACCATGGCGGCATTCTCGCGCATCACCACGCCGAGACTCTTGGCAACGAGAGCCCCGCCGTCAATTCGGGCTGATGCGCTCGAGCGTCGAGCCCTCGTAGATCTCAAAGGGCGTGTCGGACTTGAGGGTCTCGACGACGACCTTGAGGTCGTGCCCGGGCCAGACGGCCAAGTCGTGTTGGATCGCCTCGCACTTGTACCCGAAACCGTTGTAGTAGGGCGCCCAGACGTAGAACACCGTCCCCTTCGAGCCGGCGAGGGCCTCCACGCGCTTGACGAATTTCGCCGGCGACGCCGACCTCACAACCTGCAGGTAGTTGACCCAGTCGACGATCTCCGGTGGCGTCCCCCGCGGGAAGGTGATCTCGTCGAAACGATCGCCGACGACGCGGCTCACTGCCGGTCCGAGCTGATCGGGGCAGTAGGCGACGACGTCACCCGCGTGCGCTTCGGCCAGGATGGCGGCGCCCACGGTGCCGGCGCCCGTCCTCGAGATGTAGGCGTTCGGGATGGCCGCGAGGAAGCCGAGGACGAGGGCGGCGGCGAGGAAACCCTGCCGGGCCCGCCGGTCGCCGATGGCGGTGAGCCCGTAGCCCATGATGACGAGGGCGGGGAAGAGCACGACGGAGGTGTAGCGGTCGGCGAACGTCGCCCCGGTGACCCTGCCGGCGAGGATCCCGATCACGAGCGTGGCGAGCACGCCGGCGGCGAGGGCGCGCACGCCGGGCCGGGTGCGGAGGTCGAGCACCACGAGCCATCGGCCGAAGGGGGTGCCGAAGATCGCCAGCACGGCGAAGAAGAAGAACATGACGGCGAGGCCGCGCCCGAAGTCGGAATTGCCGCCGGCGAACTGCGTGACCGTGAACACGACAGCAGTCAGCTGGGCAGGAGCCGCCCAGGGAGTGCCCGTGTGGTGGGTCTGGAACCACAGCGTCGGCAGCCAGGGCACGAACGACAGCGCCCCGAGGGCGAGGGCGGCGAAGATGTACCGGCAGGGACGTCGGTACGGCCCCTTCCAGATGCACCACAGGGCCCCCGCCCCGAGAACGGCGGTGGAATAGAGCGCCCAGTAGTGGCTGTAGAGCAAGGCCGACGTGACCACCGCCAGGCCGAAAGCCTTCCAGGCGGTGGGGTGGCGCAGCAGGGACGTGACAGACAGGACGGTGACCGTGCCGAGGAGGATGACCATGGCGTACATGCGGGCCTCGGTGTCGTAGTAGACGACGAACGGCGACATCGCCATGAGCAGGGTCACGGCCCACGCCGTCGTACGGCCGCGCGCCAAACGGATCGCCCGCTCCGCCGGCGAGGCGCCCTCCAGCGTCCACCAGTGCGAGCCCACCCTGTAGCCGGTCAGCCAGGCGAGCGGCAGGTTGATGACGCCGAAAATGCCCGAGAGGGAGCGAACGGCGATGTTGCTCTGACCGAAGATCTCCATCCAGAAGTGCAGTAGGTAGTAGTAGAGCGGCGGGGCACCGTCGTCGCGCAACAGCGCCGGTATCTGGTGGAGGGGCGCCCGGGCGATGTTCACGGTGAGCGCCTCGTCCAACCAGAGCGCCGAGGCGGTCCAGAACCGCAACCAGATCGCCACGGCCAGCGTCACGCCGACGGCCACCTTGACGGCGAGGTCCCACGCAGATCCGCCGGCGGAGCCGACCGGGCCGACCCGCAGGTCGGGGGCGTCAAGCGAGGCTTGACTCGGCGCGTCGGCTAGGGCGGTTCCCTCGGAGGTCCGCACCAGCGGGTCTTCGAGGTGCATCGGGGCGATGATACTGCGGATGCCCCGATCGCCCCCAGGCGGCGCCGGGGTCCTCCGCCATACCCCGCTCGGCTGATGACGGTGCGTAATATGACCGACACAGTCCGAGGCAAGGGGGAGACGGTGACCGAGAGCTTCGATCGTCGAGCGTTTCTGGCCAAGGCGGCCAAGGGGGGCGCCGCCTTCACGCTGCTCGGCGCCGGTGGCACCGTCCTCGACGCCTGCGGCGGTAACGGCAGCAGCAGCAGCAGCAAGACGACGACGACCCTCTCGAAAGCCAAGGCGGTCCAGATCGGCGTCAACCCGCCTCCGAAGGGCACCAAGCTCGGAGGCAGCGTCACGATGGGCACCGAGGCCGAGGAGTCCGGCATGGATCCCACCGAGGCCCACTTCGACTCGACCGGCGTGTGCTACGCCCGCGCCGTCTACGACCCGCTGGCGATGGTGACCTTCGACGGCGACGTCGTGCCCTATCTCGCAGAGTCGATCGTCCCGAACAAGACGTTCACCGAGTGGACGATCACACTGCGGCCCGGCCTGTACTTCCATGACGGCACCCCGTGCGACGGCGCCGCCTTGACGTTCTGCATGCAGCGGTACCAGGCGTCGGGGCTCGTCAATTTCGCCCTCACCTACTGGAAGGCGAACGGAGCCAGCCAGAGCGGGCCTCTCTCGTGCACGATCTCGATGACCGACCCGTGGGTCGCCTTCCCCGCCTGGCTGGCGGGCTACATCGGCGGTCAGGTGGCCTACGTCTTCTCTCCCACCCAGTACCGCAAGAGCGAGTCGCTCCTGAACACCCAGCCGGTCGGCACCGGGCCGTTCAAGTTCGTGAAGTGGGAGGTCAACAACTTCATCACCTTCGAGCGCAACCCGCACTACTGGCGGAAGGACGCCCTCGGGCGGCAGCTCCCCTACCTCGACTCGTGGACCTACAAGCCCTTGCCGGACGTGACGACCCGATACGACGCCCTCGACGGCGGAACGCTCCAGATCATGCACACCGACGACGACCCGACCATCATCTTGATGGAGGCCAACAAGAAGCTGAACGTCCTGCTCGACGACGAGGTCCGCATCGGCGAGCCCGACTGCAACTTCGGCATGGTCAACACGGCCGACCCGACCATGAAGGACCTCCGCCTGCGCCAGGCGCTCGCCTACTCCTTCAGCCAGCCCTACTACTGCACCGACATCGGCAAGGGGCTCCTCGAACCGATCACGGGCCCGTTCTCGGCGCCGAGCCCCTACTACGCGCCCGTGAAGTACCCCGCCTACGACCCTGCGAAGGCGAAGTCGCTCGTGGCCTCCTGGTCGGCCGATCACGGGGGCGCCAAGCCGACCATCAGGTACACGACGACGAGCACGCCCGAGTCATTGACGTCGGCCGACTTCACGCAGGAGATGTTCGAAGCGGCCGGGTTCACCGTGGACGTCGGGACGGTGCAGCAGTCGGCCCTCATCGACGACGCCCTCTTCGGCAGCTACCAGGTCTTCGCCTGGCGCCAGTTCGCCAACATCGACCCCGACCTCAACTACGTCTTCTGGTCCTCCACCGGCGGTGCCATCGACTTCTCCCGCAACGACGACCCCATCATCGACGCCGCCCTCGACACCGCCAGGCAGACGACGGACCCGGCAACCCGCATCCAGGCCTACCAGACGGTCGCCGACCGCTTCGCCGTCGACCTGCCCTACATCTGGGCGTCCCGCGACGTCTGGAGCATCGGAGCGAGCACGAGCTTGCAGAACTGGAACAACCCCACGACGGTGACGGGGGCACGGGGGTGCCCGATGATCTCCGGCATCATCTGGCCGACGGAGATGTGGCTGGACAACACCTAAGTCCTCAAGGCGGACACCCAACCGACCGAATGGGATTGAGCCCCGTGGCCGACGGGGGCGAGAACTACCATCGGGCGAAGAGGACGAAAGGGGTTTCATGGCTCAGCTGGTAAGGCTTCGGCGAGTGGCGGAGGTGCTCGTGACGCTCTTCCTCGTCACGCTCGTCACGTACTTCCTCACCTCGAAGCTGCCCGGCAACGAGGGCACGATCATCTGCGGCTCCGCCCCGCCCGCCTGCGTGACGCACGAGGACGCCATCTTGTACCTCAACCACCCCTTCTTCGCCCGCTACTTCCACTGGCTGGGAAACCTGCTCACGGGCAACCTCGGCAACACCCTCACGCCCCCGGTCCCCATCACGACGCTGCTGAAGCAGGACTACCCCGTCACCCTCGAGCTCATCATCTTCAGCCAGGTGATGGCCGTCATCGTCGCCATTCCAATGGCCATGTGGGGGGCGCTGCGCGCCGACGGCGTCTTCGACAAGGTCACGACGGCCGTGAGCTTCGCCACGCTGTCGCTGCCGACTTTCATCGTCGGCCCGCTCCTCGTCCTCTTCTTCACCATTTCCAAACCCTTCAGCTGGTTCCCGGCAGCCGCCTCCACCCTCCCGTCGATCGGGAGCGATCCTGCGACGAACATCGACGTGATGTTCCTCCCCTCGCTGGCGCTCGCCATCGGCTCGGTGGCCGTGTACCAGCGACTGCTGCGCGCCGACATGATCGCCACCCTCGAGGAGGACTACATCGTCATGGCAAGGGCGAAAGGGCTCTCGACGTGGCGCATCCTCTTCCGGCACGCCTTCCGGCCCTCGACCTTCACGGTCATCACCGTGGGCGGCGTGCAGGTGGCCACCCTCATCACGGGAGCCGTCATCGTGGAGTACGTCTTCGGGCTGCAAGGGCTCGGCTCGGCGCTCATCACGGGGGTGAGTGAGAAGGACCTGCCGACGGTGCAGGCGATCACGATCATCGTGGCCGTCGCCTTCATCGTCATCAACTTCGTCATCGACCAGCTCTATGCCGTCATCGACCCGAGGGTGCGCCGTGCCAGAACCGTTTGAGACCACGGGAGTGGTGCGGCTCGGCAGCGGCCTCGGCGGGCCTCACCCGCATCCCGAGGACCCCTTCCTCAAGGCCGAGGACGTCTCTGCCACCACGGCGGCCATCGAAGGCCTGACGGCGCCGGCCGGGCGGTCGCTCTGGAAGCAGATGGGGTGGGGTTTCTGGGTGGCTGTCGGCATCTGCACGGCCTGGATCCTGGCGGCCCTCTTCGCCAACGTCCTCCCCCTCGACAACCCCAACTTCACTCAATTCAACCCGGCGGCCCCCGACTACTGCTTCCAGAGCCTCGGGCACATCTACTCGTCCCACTGGCTCGGGTGCGACACGAACGGCAGGGACATCCTCTCCCGCATCGTGTACGGATCGAGGGTCTCCCTCGAAGTCGGCTTCGCCTCCATCGCCATCGGTCTCGTCGTCGGCGGGGTGCTCGGGATCATCTCGGGCTACTTCCGCGGGTGGATCGACGAGGTGCTCACGATCATCTCGAACGTCTTCCTCTCCTTTCCCTACCTCGTCCTCGCCCTCGTCATCGTCGCCTTCCTCGGGCGCAGCCTCACCGACATCATCGCCATCATCGCCATCCTCGCCTGGCCGCTGCTGTTCCGGGTCGTCCGGGCGGCGACGATCGAGTACGCCCAGCGGGAGTACGTCCTCGCCGCCCAGGCGCTCGGCTCGAAGCCGAGCCGCATCCTGCGGACCCTGCTGCTGCCCGACATCGTCCCCTCCGCCATCACCTACGCCCTCCTCGGCGTCCCCCTCGCCATCGTGGCCGAAGGTGCCCTCTCCTACCTCGGCCAGTCCGTGCCGCTGCCGACGGCGACGTGGGGGAACATGATCGCCGCCGGCTCGGGCGCCATCTCACAGGACCCGATCCTCCTCATCGCCCCGGCGGTCGCCATGTTCTCGTTCATCCTGCCGATCAACTTCATCGGCGACCGCCTCCGCTCCGTGCTCGACAGCCGGCAGGGCGTCATATGAGCCCGCGACGCCACGTGCGGGAGATGGACGACCTCGAGGATCGCCCCCTTCTGCAGGTCGAGGGAGTGAAGACGTACTTCGAGACCAACCACGGGCTCGTCAAGTCCGTCGACGGCGTCTCCTTCGAGCTCGAGCGCGGCCGCACCCTCGCCATCGTGGGCGAATCGGGCTCGGGCAAGAGCGTCCTCTCGCAGTCCATCATGGGCCTCCTGCCGCCGCGTGGGGTCGTTCGCGCAGGCCGCGTGCGCTTCGGCGACGTCGAGCTCACGAGTGCTTCGGTCAACGAGCTGCGCGAGCTCTGGGGCGCCCAGATCTCGATCATCTTCCAGGACCCGGCGACCGCCCTCAACCCCGTCGTTCGCATCGGCCGCCAGGTGACCGAATCGCTCCGGTACCACTTGGCGATGTCGAGAAACGACGCCAAAGAGACAGCCATCGCCCTCTTGCGTTCCGTCGGCCTGCCCGAGCCGGAGCAGCGCCTGCGCTGGTACCCGCACCAGTTCTCCGGCGGCATGCAGCAGCGGATCGTCATCGCCGTCGCCATCGCCTGCGGCCCCAAGCTGCTGCTGGCCGACGAGCCGACGACCGGGCTCGACGTCACGGTCTCGGCCCAGATCCTCGACTTGATCAACCGGCTCCAGCAGGAGCGTTACATGTCGGTCATCCTCGTGACACACGACCTCGGCGTCGTGACGGGCCGAGCCGACGACGTCCTTGTCATGTACGCCGGCAAGGTCGTGGAGCGGGCGCCCACGGCCGTGCTCTTCCGCGACATGCGCATGCCCTACACCGAGGCGCTCCTGCGCTCCGCCCCACGCCTCTCGAACCCGAGCCACACCCGTTTGCACACGATCCCGGGCAACCCGCCGAACCCGGCGGATCTCCCGCCTGGGTGCCGCTTTGCCGCCCGCTGCCCCTACGTGCAAGCAAAGTGCCTCGCCGAGGAGCCACCGTTGCGGGACGCCGACTCGCCGAACCACCAGTTCGCCTGCTGGTATCCCGTCGGCACGCCCGAAGGCCGCCAGGCACTCGACGACAACCGGGCGAAGGGCCTGCCCGCCGCGACAGGAGCCGTGATCTGAGATGGCCGGAAGCGGCACCGCCCAGCTAAGGGACGCCTCCGAGGCGATCGTGCGCGTCGAGAACCTCCTCGTCGAATTCCCCGCCCCGGGGGGCAAGAAGGTGCATGCCGTCTCGGACGTGAGTTTCGACGTCTATCCGGGGGAGACGCTCGGCCTCGTGGGCGAGTCCGGCTGCGGGAAGTCGACGACCGGCCGTGCCATCCTGGCGCTGCCGAAGCCGACGAGCGGCAAAGTCTTCTTCGAAGGCAAGGATCTCACCACGATCGCCGGCGAGCAGCTGCGGGCGGTGCGCACGAAGCTCCAGGTGATCTTTCAGGACCCCATCTCCTCGCTGTACCCGCGGCGGACCATCACCGACCTCGTGACTGAGCCGCTGGCGATCTGGGGTGTCGGCAGCCAGGCCGACCGCGTGGAACGGGCGCGCCTCATGCTCGGTGAGGTCAACATGGACTACGACACCGTCAGCTGGCGCAGGCCCTACGAGTTCTCCATCGGGCAGTGCCAGCGGATCTCCATCGCCCGCGCCCTCATGCTCAACCCGAAGGTGATCATCTGCGACGAGCCCGTCTCGGCGCTCGACGTCTCCGTGCAGGCACAGATCCTCAACCTGCTCGAGGACATGAAGCGCCGTTACGGCCTCACGCTGCTGTTCATCTCGCACGACCTCGCCGTCGTGAAGAACGTGAGCGACCGCGTCGTCGTCATGTTTCTCGGCAAGCTGTGCGAAGTCGCCCCGAGCGAGACCCTCTACTCCCAGCCTGCTCACCCCTACACACGGGCATTGCTGATGGCGAGCGTCATCTCCTCGCGGGCGATGTCACGGGCGGCCCACGCGGCTCCCGTACAGCTGAGCGAGGAGGAGAGCAGCACCGAGATGCCGTCGTCGGTCAGCCCGCCGAGCGGGTGCCGCTACCGCACCCGCTGCCCTCGCGCCCAGTCGATCTGCGCCGTGCAGGAGCCGGTGATGAGGGAGATCAACCGGGACCACTACGTAGCCTGCCACTTCCCCCTCGGCGCCGAGTCGACCGTGCCCGTCCACGAAACGGCGCTCTGAGAGCGGTCGATCGGCGGACGCGGGAACCGGGAACGCAGCGCCGGGAACCTTGCGCGGGAAGGCAGCGCCGGGAACCTTGCGCCGGGACGCACGCCCGGGACGAAGCGCCGGGAACCTTGCGCCTGAACGGACCGCAGAGGGGTGGTTTGCGTCACCTCCGGCACGCGGAAGGCCCAAAAGAAACCCCCCGCCCCGCTGCCAGCCAGCCCTCCTGCGGGTCCGCCAGCCAGCCCTCCTGCGTCCCGGCCAGCAAGCCGCTTACGACGGCAAATCGCCGGCCGCGGGCACCTCTGCGGCGTCCGCGGCTTCCTCCTCCGGGGCGGGTGCCTCCTGGGTGACGGGCACGAGCTCGGCTTCCTCGGCCGGCGCGGCCAACGAAGCCGTCTCCGCGCCGGGTGGGAGCGCCTCAGCCGGCGGCGCCTCAGCCTGGGCCGCCTCCGCCTGGGCCGTCGAGGCCCCCGTGAATTCCGCCCAGGCCGCCTGGCTCTCGCTCTCGGGCGTGAACTCCGTCGTGTAGTCGTAGCTGCCGATGTAGTTGCCCTGCTCGTCGTAGGCGTGCTCGCCGAAGGCCTCTTGGTACTCCTCGGCGACGATGCCGCCCTCGGCCGCCTGCTTGATCGACAAGCTGATGCGGCGGCGCTGCAGGTCGATGTCGATGATCTTCACCCAGAGCTCCTCGCCCGGGGTCACGACCTGCTC